>CAZKUL010000179.1:0-4282 GCA_964555945.1 uncultured Planctomycetales bacterium | reverse complement strand
ACGATGAAAATCTTGGAGAATCCTGAAAAATCTCAACTATCAAAAGCATTGCGCCCTAGTTAAATACGCCATTTCCAAGGGATTAATTTGATTTTCTGAGTATTAGCACTTAGATTTCTGCTTATTATAACTCATTTCCCCCAAAAGTATCCTCACCTATAATTAAAACATGGTTCGACTAGGCTTACCACAGGTGATAATTCCATCCATTCTAATCATTGAAGATCATCAAGATTTTCGGGAAGCCTTGCAGCACTTTTTGCAATTGAACCAAATACGGGCGCATATTATAGAAGCCTCTTCCGGGGAAGAGGGAATACTTTTAGCCAGGAAGAAGAAACCCCAAATCGTCGTTGTTGACTTTGCTTTAAACGGCATTAATGGTTTGGATGCCGCCCGTCAGATCAAAAAATATCTCCCTCAATGCAAAATCATCATGTTAACCATATACGAGCCAAAGGAAATCCATCGCAGGGATGGGTACGGGGTCATCAATTTTTTTATCAGTAAAAGCGATTTACATAAACAGATTGTCCCTCTCATTAACAGAATTCTCAATGGAGGCAGACATGGAAAACATGTCTCCAATTAATTCTTCATATGATGCATCGATGAAAGAGAAAGATTTAGAGATTGAAGATCTGCGTGATGTGATTTTGCATTTGACAAGGGTGGAAGAGGTTTCCGAGATGGTTTCCTCGTTGGCCCATGATATTAACCAGCCGCTGATATCCATCCAGTCTTACGCTCAGGCAGCCCAGCGTCTGCTGGGGCCAAGGGAGCCTAAAATACATGAAATTCTTCAATATATCATTGATGATGGCCAGCGAGCGGTCAATGTCATTCAACAATTAAGGTCATTGTTGAAAAAAGTTAAGCAAGCATTTAAGCCTCTCGGTATCAACGATCTTCTGAATGAAACTATTCGATTTATGGCAGATAATATCAACGCAAGGAAGGCGTCGCTTACTATCAAATTGGATAAGGACCTCCTCATTATTCTCGGGGACCGGATACAATTACAACAGGTTTTCTTGAATCTCATCAATAATAGTTTAGACGCGATGGAGGATTGCAATAACTCCCGCGAACTGTTGATCAGGACATCACGTAAAGATGCTGACAGGATTATGGTAGAGGTGAAGGATTCAGGATGCGGTATTTCAGCAGAAAGTGGGGACAAGCTTTTTACACATTTTTATACCACCAAAATTAAAGGCCTAGGTATGGGGCTGGCCATTAGCCGTTCCATTGTAAAGGCCCATGGCGGGTGGTTGGATGCCATGAATAATCCGGATCACGGCGCAACCTTTTATTTTTCCATACCTGTCTCGTCAGGTTAATCATTCCTCGTAGCACTTCTCTATAATACCCAGGTACAATTGATTTATTTTCCTACCCTGTCTAAAATGGCTTATTAGATTACTGGGCTTTTATTGATTTAGGCATGTCTTCACATACCAGGTGATTCTTGAGTAGTATTACGGGTCATTTTACGTATCTCTGCGGATTTATTTTACAAGTGGTGATTGATAAAATTAATTTGTTACCAACAAAAATCCAAAAAGGAGACAGGTATGGAAACGGCAAGTGAAATCGTGACAGAAGTATTAAAAAGAAGAAGATCCGGGACTGTTGGGCCGGAAAAACATGGGAGAGAAAAAGGGATAAAATCTGACATCTTCGAACAAATGGTCGCGAAAAAGGCCTACGAAATTTATCAGCATAGGGGTTGTCAAGACGGTCATGATGGGGAGGACTGGTTAGAAGCTGAAAAGATTGTAGAAGCTCAAATGATCGCAGGAAAATAGGGAAAATCCTTAAAAACACATGAATACTATAAAGGAGAAGATTCTATGACAACAGAAAACCAGGTTAAAACAAGCAATGCAAAAATCAGTGAGGCCCTCGAACTCTTAAATGAGGCAGCCAAAGAAAAAAAAGATGAGTTAAAAGGCCTGATGGCCAACAAGTACGCGCATATTCGGGAAGCGATGACCTCTGGGGTAGAACATGGTAAAGAGGTCCTTAAGCATGCCCAAGACATCACCCGGGAAACGATCGTCAAAGGCAGTGAAAAAGCAAAGGAAATAGCGGCCGATGTGGATAAACGCGTGCATAAGGACCCTTGGGCCTATATCGCCGGAGCTGCCGCAGTATCTCTTTTATTGGGTTATTTGATGGGTTCAAAACGTAAATAAATCTTAATTTATCAAGAAGACAATACCTATGCGCCGCTTTATTCAAGCTTCTTTAGCTCTCTTGAACATCACCAGGAGGTATAAAAATGGGATTTCTTCAATGAAGATAAAAGCCGCGCAGGTATATGTCCTTGGAGTGAAGAAAACGAGGGTTTTCTTCTTAGGCGCTTTATTCGTGATACTTTCTTGTGTGCTTCTTGTAAACGGTTTGGCTCTCCTCCAAGCGGCATTCTTCACCTATTCCATGTGGAGCAACGAAACAAAATTTTTCGTGGCCCTCCTATTAGGCGGCATGGAATTCTTGGGGGCCATGGGTCTTTTGATCTATTTGTTTAGAGAAGAAACCTGGGGTGAATTCTCTGAAATTAACAAAGTGGTCAATTCGGTCGTAGTGGGCAAATCGGATAAGAAAACTTAACTAATATAAGGATGAAGGGTGTAGAAAGGGGGAGAATTATGGTCAGAAAATTAGGGTTTACATTACGTGTTTTCTTTTTTGGGATATTGAGTACAGTATTGGTTACAACCGCTTATTGTCGGGGGAATTTAGGAAATAACCAGGCAAATACCGTTTCCGGGACAGTCACAAAAACGGATTTTGTCGGTAATACAATTACTGTTCTAACAGCAGATCAGCAACAGATGGTATTTTCTGTTCCGGGAAATGCCATTATTACACGGGGAACAAAAGATATTGGCCTCATGGATGTCAAGCCAGGTCATCCTGTAACTATCCAATATGAAGTTTCGTCTCCTGGTAAGGATATAGCAAACAGTATTGTAGATAATAAACCTGAAGAGCACGAGTAGGTGCTCACCGGTAAACCAAAACGAAAGGAAGGCACGTTATGAAGGCAAATAACTTAAAATTAATTCACGCAATGACAATGACTTTACGCCGACCAAGAAAGTACTGCTTAAGCCTTTTGACAGCCGCGGTATTTTTAACAGGCGGCTCCGCGCATGCTTTAGCAACACCTGCCATCAATCAGGTCCCAGGACGAGTTATGTGGGTAGATATTAAACTGGGGGCTTTGCAAATTAAGCTTAATGGGGATCAGGGAGAAAAAAAAGTATACAGGATTACCCGCTATGAAACCCGCGTCAAGGACCCTGCGGATAAAAAGTTTCTCACCATCGATGATTTACGGCCAGGCGAAAATGTCACGTTAGATGTGGTTGGCGGTCAAGAAGATAAGATCATTGAAAAGATTGTTGCTGAGCCCTTGCAAGCATCTGATTTTCAAGTAGCTTCTGGCCAGATTCAAGCGATTGATGGCCAGGCAGGAACACTCACATTGCTGGAAAAAATGCGTAATAACGTGGCAGAGGATAGCAATCAGTCAAATTTTCTGTTTAATCCAAATACCGTGGTTGTATTTCAAAGTCCAAGTACCCAACCAGTGGCTTTATTGCTGAAACCTGGAGATACAGTGCAAATTCAATTTGTATTAAGAGATGGGAAACAGCAAGTATATTCCATAACTTTGTATTCACCGGTGCATACGACTACAACAACTGTCACAACGACAACCAATACGCAATAACAGCATAAAGAGAACATGTTTATGTTATCAACAGAAAACAATATTAAAGATCAGTCTGCAGAGCAGGATTCAGATTGCTGGAGTTATTTGTGGCAGCTTATCAAGACGAATGTTTGGCGATTCTTAATGCACATGTAAGCCATGAGATCAGGCAAGGCCTTGGTGGGAGTATGACCTCAAGGAGGCTAAAAGAATGAAACATAATTCCCATTTTTACTTTTTATTGGGATTAGCTATCATTCTGTTTACTCTATCTATGTATTGCATCGGTGTGGCGATCTTGAGTTTGGCCATTTTCCGCGGGGCGTATTATCTTTTTCAGATTTGGACCCATACAGCGGATTTAAGCGAGGCTTTAAGGGTTTTATATGCTTGTGTTGGGTTTGTGATAGCGTATTCTTTTTCCGGTATCATGCTGATGTTGCTTGTTGGGCTTATTAGTTTCATATTTCGGTTAAAATTAAAAGAAGGAGAGTTCGATATAGGCACTGTTGAAATATTCAAATGGGTGTTTGTTAACGCATTTTTTATGGC
>CAZKUL010000178.1:0-4284 GCA_964555945.1 uncultured Planctomycetales bacterium | reverse complement strand
TAGGCTTGGGTGGTGACCTTGCCGGTGTTATAGTCAATAGTGCGCTTGCGTAAAATAATATCGTAAGGTTTGACCTTATCTACCGTCAGGATCCTTGGATCAATATAACCAACCCTGCTCGTCGCGGTCTCGTTGGCTGGAATTCTGCCGTTAAAGACCGCGTGGCGTGCTTCCAAAGATTGTCGGGCCATCAGGTTCTTAACCATGGCCGCACGTCCACCTTCAAAATTCGGATAGCTCATGGTTGAGGTTTCGGCGTGCGTGGTTGTGTCATATTTAAACTCAGTCACTATCTGGTCCGTGACCATAAAGCGCACCAGACCGTCTTCAATAATACTGGTTGTGATCAATCCAAAAGCATCCCGCACATCGCTGGTCAAGGCTTTGTGTAAGGGGAATTTAATTGTGGCAATCAGGTTCTTCTGGATTTTCCCATCCAAGACATACTCAGGAAGCGTGAAGTTAGCGAATTCTTTATACCTGTCAAACCCTTGCTCTGGGATGGGCCGATGGGCAATGTATTCAAGCAGCTTGAGGACTTCATCCACATTGCCATTCAGGCCACGGATATGCCCGATGCGCCGTCCGTCAGGCGTCTCGAAGATGACCCCGCCGTTGGGGAAGGCCGCTTCGCCTCTCTCTGCCTGCTGTTCTAAAATGCTTTCCTGCAAATCATCATTGGCCTTCTCAAGATGCTTGTTGATATTTTCCTGAGACGGAATCAGGACCACCTGAACGACGCGGCCTTCATTATCCAGATAAACCACTTGTTGGTTATTCATGGGATCATGATAGAAATTGGGGCTGGGGTGCTTTTTATTTTCATCGATCATGGTGCTTACGTTCTTAAACCATGTCTGGTAATTATCATCCCCTGCCAAGACCTTGCCACCCTCATTTAATTCTTCAAAACTCAGCATATGGTCCGGGATTTGGACCTGCAGCGGCTGAAGTCCAAAATTATTGCTACGGCCATGATTGATACTATTGATGTCCAGCGCGTTTTCGCCAAGGACCACGCTTAATTGGTACTGCACCCCAGAAGCCAAGCTCCAACCGCCATTAACCGTGCGATGAAGACCGTAGCCCATATCTTCATCCTTCTCAGTTGCCTGAGGCAAATGTCCATAATTATCCGCCATGGCATTTAATTGCTTGCTGTATTCCTCGATTAAACTATTTGCCGTTTCAGCCTCTGCTCCCGTCATTCTCGCCGCTGCTTCCTTAAGAACTCCAATATATTCGGCAGTTACTTCAGGGAAACCTAGGCGTTTGTTTTGTTGATTTTCCATTCTAGTAACACGCAGATTTGCGTTATAGGCATCAGCTAAATCAAGGATATGCACTTCTTGACCTGAGAAACGGTTCATCACCTGGACGCCAAATGTGGTATTAATGGCTTGTAGGAAGCTTACCAATGGCGCGCCATGAAGGAAGGTATGCTCAAATTCATCCGGCCCTAAGGCCAGGAACCAACGGGTCTGGGCATCTGCTGAGAAGGAATTCTTGCCTTCAGCTACCTTAATAAGATGTTTCTCACTGTCCCATAAGCCTGCGGCCCAAACACGGATTCTCTCAGCTGCAGATTTGGCCGTATCATTACCATAATGAATTCCATAGGTATTCAAAGCGGCATAGACAATGGCATTGGGTTCCGCAGCAAAATGCCCTTTAACTTCCGGGGTATTCGGCAATGCATGGCCGCCATTGGCACGTTGTACGGCTTCCAGCCAATTGATGATCTCCTCTAGAAGCTTGTGATATTTGACCCTGTCAGCGCCAGGTTGCTGCTCATAAGCCATAATCGCCTGGGCTATGAGGGCGGTTGCTGACACATCAGGAGGATCTTGCGGTTCGCCTGTGTAGGCGTTAAAGGATTTATTGATACCTTGGAAATCCCCAAGTATTTTCTGCGCCTGCATCACGCCAAGATAGAAATCCAAGTTCCGTTCTGCTGGTGGTAAATTGCCTGTCCTTATCAAGAATTGGTCTGCCTGGGCTTGGGTAAAGGTATAGGCGCTGGGGAAATCGTCAATGCCTTGTAAATTATAGTCTACAAACAAACCGGTATAAATATGCTGGTTTAATGTCCCGCCATTGGCCCCATAATGGAAGACAACTCCTCCCTGGGCCAGGGAAGCGGTCAGGCCTTCATAGCGTTCCATTTCACGAGCCACAATCACTTCTCTTTCTTTCAGGGCCTTTAGCGTAAAGACGGCAATCTTTTCTACCGTCGTGCCATTTGGTTGGGCTATCTTCACCTTATAAACTGGTACATCCAAAGGATGTCCGTCAACACCGATCTTGGAGAGTTTCCCCACAGGGATGGCTTCAACGATCTTGTAAAGATTCTTGAATTGGGTGGTATTAAATGACTTGGCTACACTCTTAAAGGTTCCATCTTCCACAATAAAAGCATAGGCATCTTTGTCATTATAGATATTAACAATTTGGTCAATAAATTCTTGCTCAAATTTCAGTGACAAGGGGAACCCTAGAATATAGAAGTTGATTCTGGGCACAGAAGGCGATAATGGGAAGGGCATGTCAGCGCCTTCTTTCCCGGAAGCCGCGTTGATCAAGGATTTTCCATCGATGGTTGGCGCAACCACACTAAATAATTTGGCCGCAAAAGGTCCGCTTTGGAACAAGCTTCCTGGTGCGATATAGCGAATGGCGTGGCCCTGGATGATTAAACTGGCGATATTGCCCACATTCAGTTCCAGTCCAAGTGAAATATACTGCTGGGAAAGCACCGCATAAAGGGCTGCATTCTGTGGAACCTTGTAGGCTGGCCGGGACGCATAGACAGGATATCGAATCTGTTCATAAGGCCCATGGAATTGGGTCGTATATACTTCGCCTATCTGGGTTAAGGGGCCGCTTTGGGCCCATTTCGTTGGCAACATGTAACTGACGATCACAGCGGCTAAGGAAATCTGGCCCAGAATAAACTCCCTTAATTTGACATCTTGCATGTGCTCAATATAAGCCCTGAATTTCTCCATATCGTCATCATTATAAAGACCTTTAATGGCCCCAACCGCCCCTTCACGCGCTTCTTTTTGTTGCTGGGACGTTAAATTTTTCCATGCTTGATCTACTTGTCCATCCAATTTAGATCTGGTCTGCTCATCCTTCAAATACTCATTGTTGGGATCGATATTATGCAGGATCACCAGTTTGGCGTAGATATCCTGTAATGTTTCCTCATCCGGAAGCCAATTGCCAATCTTCTCTGGTTGCGTAATAGCATCATAGGTCAGGTTGAAGATAGATGAAAAAGGTATCACACGTAGCGGCGTAAATGAAAGGGCCAAGGTGGCGCCGGCAATGATCAGGTTGGCTTTCATCTTAACGTCGATGTAGTGCTTAAATTCTTTGGCGGCTATCTCGTCATGTTCGCCCAAAAGTGTGGCCAGCTTAGCATCCACCAGATTCTTAAGATTAAAGTTATTGCCCAAAATGATCTCACCCCGCATATAGGGATTGCCAAAACGTGGTAGGTAAGAATTGAAGCTATCACCAAGATTATTTAATTCTTCCGGCGTAAATTTACTATATATCTTAAGGACTTGGGCTGGGGCATAGGGCCAAGGTTTGAGGGGCTCCTTGTCCTTGCCTAGAGTCACAACTTCCAGGTTGTTTGAGATACTGCCAGGAATAGTGATTGCTGTCGTATCCAAATCCCTGGCCTGAATGAGCCCCGTGACTCTGGTAATAAATGAGAACCTATCCCGTTCTACCGTAACACCGACGATGTTATTGCCTTTTTGGTCATCGTTAGGATTGGGATTAAGTCCCAGGGCTTGGGCCATGGCGACCTGCTTGCTGTAATCAAGTTGCTCGGTCAGCGCCAAAACCTGCTGCATGATCTCATTGTCCTTGGCCGCGTGGGCCATCATTTCCTGGGCTACCTCAGCGGCCTTCTTGCTGGAGACGATAACGCCGCTGTGCTCCTGGCCTTTTCCGTCTCTCCAGGTGACCTGGACATAAATGTTGTGTTTCTCTAATTGATATTGGTCCACCTGGTCTGTTTTTAACTCAGGCCATTCATTGATCTTGGAGACATCCACCATGCCCTGGCTTGGCTTGGGGCCGATACGAATGGTGAAATGGACATTGGGTTGGTCATTTTTATCAGACCCGCTGTTATAGACCCAATCCATATAGGATTCAGGATCATACCCTGAACCATCACCCATCCATTTAGTGAAGTGATAGATGATCTTGTTCGTATCTTTGGGTTCAATGCTGACAACGACGATTACCGGGCCGTTTTCC
>CAZKUL010000177.1:0-4298 GCA_964555945.1 uncultured Planctomycetales bacterium | reverse complement strand
CCAGCATGATTATTTTTGGCTGGGTTAAGATGATTCCCTACAAGCCACTGACCAAACAATGGTTTTCACTATTACAAGGCTAAGCAAGGCCATACCTGCCAAATGTCCCTGTAACAAATCCCGTATCACATCATACCCTACCCCAAATACCCGAGGATCAATAAATCCACCCAAACCAACAACCAAACCTCCTATGGCCGGCCACCACATCCAATGAATAGGCAACATATGAAATAAATCTTCGAATCCATAGACAAGTGTCGTCAAAAGCCACGATCCTAGACCCGCCAAAAGGCCGACCGCAACCGCAATGAGCAATCCCTCCCAGCCTAATGCCTCATGAGGAATAACAGGAAACATTGGCCCAGAGCCCAATAATTTAATACGTATGGTCCCGGCCACTATTGAAGCTATCGCAACCGGTATAAAACTACGAGGCTTCCACTCAAATAATAATAGTTCTACTGCAAGTAATACAGCAGCAATAGGTGTTGCAAAAATAGCAGACATTCCCGCCGCAGCACCTGCGACCAATAAAGTTTTACGCTCAGAAGAAGATAAATGAAAGAGTTGTGCAAATAGAGATCCGAAGGCCCCTCCTGTCATAATAATTGGTCCTTCAGCTCTAAAAGGACCTCCGGTTCCAATAGAAATGGCAGATGAAATGGGCTTAAGAACAGCCACTTTTGGTCCCATTCGACTACCGCCTATCAAAATAGTCTCAAGAGCTTCTGGAATTCCATGCCCACAGATTTTTTCAGAACCATATCGGGCCATCAAACCGATCAATAACCCTCCGATCGCAGGAACGAAAATGACCCAAATCCCAAGATGATGATTTGATGGCGAACTAAAAGCATAGGATAGATGCTGATAAAAGGCCAAATTGGTAATGACCCTGATCAGCCAAAGAAGAGCACAAGCAATGTACGCTCCCATCACGCCTATAATAAAGGCCAGGAAGGCAATTTTGAGTATCCGTAAATCACGGGTAAAATCAGACAAACGATCTTTGTGATGAGCCTTTTTATTCATATAATTAACCAATAAAATACCCGCCCTATCTCGGAGGAGAAGATTTAAACTACGGAAATTCCGAAGTTCAAATAGGCGAGTAGTTTATTTCTCCAAAATTCCTGTTGTAGCAAATGTTTCGCGTTTGATTATTAAACTTCCGATTTCTCTAACGATATCTTGAATTGAAAGCCTATCCGTATTAATGACCAAATCATAAAGCAATGGATCATTAATATTTCGATCAAAATATTTCTTAAAATAATTACTACGCCTGCGATTTTCTTTGATTATAAATTTAATGGCTTCTTTTTCCGAAATTTTTAAATGTTGCTTTATATAAAGGATACGATTATCAAGGGAACCTACTAAGCGTATATGTGCACCTTTTGAAATCTTGGCTGTAACGATATTAGCACCCCTACCAACGATAATGACAGAACCCGATTTAGCCAGACGAAGAATGGTCTGGTTCATTTCATAAACCAAGGTGTACCGGGAAGGATATAAACCAACTGCTGATTCAACAATATCCTCAATCTCAGAAACTGTGGACTCGGAAAAATATGGCACAATTGATTTTGGTAAATTGTATTCTTCTATCACTTTCTTAACTAAGTCCTTATCAAACACTTTCCACGCATTTTCCTTGCGGTTATCACGTTTTTGAAGGAATTCACACAAATTTTCGACAACAACGACACCGTAAGCACCTACTTCATAAGAAATAGTTACAAAAGGCTTTCCAATACGCGCATCTTTTCTTTCAGAACGGATGAATAAATTTCTAGATTCTGCCATAAATACCTTTCAAATTTTACTTTCAATTGCAAGGCGACTCCCAAACCCATGTGTTTTGGCCACTTTCTTTAAGAAACCAATTAAATCGCCTCTTTTCTGCAAAGAAAGATCCCCAAAGAAATACTCATCATTCTTATCTGCAATCCGGGCAAGATAAGGAACCAGTTTTTCTCCTTTACTTGTGAGTTTAATTTCTTGGAAACGACGATCTTTTATTGATTCCTCTCTCGTTACCAGTCCTTTATTCAATAAACGAGCTATAAGTTTAGAAATGGCACCCCGTGTAAGACCTGTTTTTTCAGCAATAACCCACGGGGAAGTCCTTCCAGCTTCATACATTTGACGCAATATAATCCATTCTGCAACTGTCACTTCACTTGCTTCTAATTTTTTACTAAAAGTGTACGCAATATTGTTGGAAACATTGCGCAGCCAATACCCAACATGTTCTTCGGGGGTACTAACCTTAGACTTTTTATTTGATCCCTTATTTTTCATTAAGCCTCATTATCATAATTTCGTATTATAATTTACTAGGAAACTATTGTCAAGATTAGTGAAGCTTTTAGTGGATCCAGCCTGTTAATATAATCCTGCGCCCAAGAAAACCGTTTCTCAAAACCACCACCGGGCTCGACCTTTCCGTTTCGATCAATATGAAACAAAAACAAATTTTTCCTCTTAAATAAGAATACCTCACCGTCTATGGTGAGGCGTTTTGTGTTAACTGAGGGTGTTCGCTAGAATTAAGCGATCGGTTCAAATAAAAACGGCCGCTGTAAGTAACTAAATTTCAGTCATTTACAGCGGCCTAAAAACTCCCCAGTCCTTACACTGAGCGAACACCTAAGGTACTTACAATACATGTCCCTATTCACTTTACCTTCAATAAGGACAAGCAGTTACAGATTGTTGAAGGCAAGGCTCCTTATGGTATTAGCACCGATAAACGCATCACCAGACGGCTATTAAAGGAGCATACGCCAGTTGTTTGTAAACCAAATCCCATCAACATCGCCTTGAAATACCAAAAAATTTATGAGAATACTGCCTGTAAATCTATGGAAGAAATTGCCCAGCAATTTGGGGTTTCCCGCGTCAGGATTCACCAAATGTTAAACTTACTCAAACTAGACCAACGGATCATTGACCACATTCAAAATATTAAAAATCCGCGAGAAAGCAATCGTTGGACTGAACATAAATTAAGAAGTATTGCCGTATTACCAAAAGAGAAGCAATACAAGGAATTTAAGAAATTTTGTTCTTGATAATTTAAAGAGCAGCCATTTTGGGGATATCAACTTTTTGGTCATTCAACCCCAACCAACCACGAATGTCAATCATTGGTTGGAAATTAATGATCACCGGCACAAAGCCTGGAGCACTTTGAAGTCGTTTGAGCATTGTAGAGTCAATATGGAATTTAATATCTTGGCCGTTGTTTTGAACAGTCAAAGCTTTGTCAGAGGATAGGTCAATACCACCTTTCACCTGTTTGATACTAAACATGGCGGCATCTTCTTTTTCTCTTGATCTTTCTTTGTTTACCATGCCTCCTCTTTGTTCAAACCCTGTAGGAATGCTATTTCTTTTGACCAACATCTCTAAAATTGCCTGAGCACCTTGAACACCCCTATTCCCTTTATTCATTTGTATCAAAGAAGGATTTCTCTGTAATATTGAGTGTGCATACCTGCCAAGATTGACACAGATGGCATCAGGGAACCGGGCTAAAAGCTCGCGGTCAATTTGGTCGGTTTTAGCCATATCCGCCATTATTAAAACTCTTTCTGCGGCAATACTCTCCTGTTTTAAGAAAGAATCTAGGGCATTTTCTTTATGTTGAAGCACAATTCTAATACCCCTTGAACCCGTGATATACGCCTTAACTCCCGCTGGCAACGCTTGTTGAAGTTCTCGAAATACCCGAGATCTCTTTAATCCTTGATTGACAAGCAACCCAAATCTGAATGGGCTTAATCGATTTTCCCTTGTTTCAAAACTCAATTGTCTTGAAAAGTTGCTTATTACGAGATCTCTAATAGCAGTTTGCATCGTGGGCTTGAATGAACTTGCCAGATTATAGGCATCCAGATACGATTTCTCTCCATTTTCATCAAAGGTATAGCCTTGCCCAGCGCTATCAGAGAATATTGTGACATTTCGTTTTAATTTAACGGGTAGTTCATTTAAAAAATCCGCCAATCTCCTATCTACACTTGCTTCTATATCATCAGTTAGAATGACCAATTTCTTTTTATTCTTAATTAAAGCAATTAAGCTATCAATGATTTGACGGCTAAGATTCTCTCCTAACTTTGCAATTGATCCATCCAAATCAAGAGCTACAACATCCACTGGCCTTGAATTTATTGCCGCAGGGGTCGTTTCGATTGGTACACTTGATCCAGCATGAGTTTCTAAAAAATCAAGAAATACTTCTCTGGAAAAATCCGCGTATTGACTGGAATAGACAAAAC
>CAZKUL010000176.1:0-4318 GCA_964555945.1 uncultured Planctomycetales bacterium | reverse complement strand
CAGATAGCCAAACTAAAAAAAAGGATTTTCCAATACACCGGCTTTAATTTATGGCTCTGGCCGCAGGTGTCGTCAATGTGGGCCTGGGCATCCTTAAATTAAAGCCGGTGTATTGGAAAATCCTTTTTTTTAGTTTGGCTATCTGCGTTTCATCCATCGCTTCATTTGCCATCGTTTTTCTCGTCTTTTCCATGATCGATATCAATGTGCTGCTTCCTTATTATCAGGACATTCAGAAAGCGTCCGGAGGATGGTTTGCCTTTCTCGCCTTTTTCCTCTCAGAAATAATTATTCTCTATTATCTCATCAGTTCCGATGTCGTATCCTGCTTTGGCGACATGGGACCTTTGATATCCCCTTTTTAATTCGTCTTATTTCCTTCTAAGAATAATTACCCCGTGATTGTTGGCCCAGCCGGGAGTTTGGGTCCAGTCGCCGCCCTGGCGCACGACGGGTACGAAATTATCGTGGACATATTGGCCTAAGAGGGGGCAGTAGGTCTTGCCGAAAATCCCTAAGCCCGTTTCGCTGGAGATGATGCGGTTGGACATCAGGACATAGCTCACTTTGTGGTTTTCTAATTCCTGGATCACGGATATTTCCTGCTGCCTGGGGATTTTGATATGGTCAAAGAAAATAAGCTGGCGCGTGGGGCTTTCTTTGCCTGTGAGGTAGTAATACAGGCAATCATAAGGCAGCGCAAAGAACAGATCATCTTTTTTCAGGTGCGTGTTTAAGAAATCAGTAACACGATTAACAGTGTCAGTCCATTGAGGCTCATTGCCAACGTAGATCTGGCCGCGTTCCATATTAAGGTACGTATAAGGCTTCTTTTGGCTCTGGATGACAGCGATATGACTCACAATGCCTAACAGCGTCAATCCTCCTAAGAATATGAAGACAAAGACGCGTAAGAATTTAGGGATGAAGGTAAAGGCCACGGCAATCATGACAAAATGGAAAAGATCAAGGAATGGCTGTGACCAGTAAGTGCGGTACCAAACACCGCTGACTAAGAATTCATGAAAATAGAAGACAAAGAACAGGCCAATGACGGCCAGTCCCAGCAAAATATTCTGCCGGTAAGTTTTTTCCATTTTTTGGCTGATCAATAAATACACGCTGAGCAGGGTGCAGCCGTGCAGCACGGCGCCGATGATCATTCCCAGGTACAAAATGATATGAAATTGCCTCAAGACCAGGGGATGGATGAAGGTCAGCCAATGCTGCATCAGATAGTAGGGGATGGTCATCAGAGGTGTGGCGTGGTAGGGTTGATCGTCGCCAAAATAAGGCATGCACTGGCGTATCGCGTAAAAAGGCAGCTCATGAAGCAGCAGCCAGTAAATAACGCCCAGGGCTAGAGGGACAATGACAGCCGCTGCCATGAAGAATTTCTTTTTGTGATCATCCAACGTGTATTTCTTGGAAAAATCGATAAGCAGCACGCCCAATATAATGCCCGCTAATCCTGCAAGGCCAAAGTTGATCTTCACCAACCCCAAGATAAAGTCAGCTATCAGGGCCATCCACAAGAATCGTAGCGATTCCTCGCGGATATAGGAAAAAAGACACCAACAGATGACCAATTCCGCGGCAATGCCCCCGACGTGATTGTAGGTAAAGAAAAATTCCTGACGGCTTTGCGTAAACCAGGCAGAGGCCAGGAAGGCCAGTCCCGGGGACATGAGGCAAGTGGCAGCCAAGTAGAAGAATACGGAACAAAGAACGACCAGCAAGGCCCTGCCCAGAAGCACGCTTGTGATATGCACCCCGAAGATTTTAAAGAACAGGCCGTAATAATACGGCATCAAGGGGCCATACACCCACCAAAAATCCTTGTAAGGCAATTTCCCATGGGTCACCGCATCAAAAGCATACAAATCCCGTCCGTGGTCCCCCTGAGAGAGCAGATCCTGATAATTCAGCTCCGGCCAGATGAAAAGAGAGGACATCAGGATCGTTAGAAAGAGAAAAATGGTTTTAGAGTTAAATTTCATAGGCAAACCAGGGAGATTCTTACTTTCCACCTTTTCGTTTAAGTATTAAAGTCCCGTGATTCCATGCCCATCCAGGCTCATTGGTCCAATCTCCAAATCGGGCAATGGGTACAAAATTATCATGGATGTACTTTCCTATTAACGGGCAATAGGTGGTGCCTAAAAAACCCAGCCCGTATTCCTGGTGCGCATAGGCACGGTTGGAAAGTAATACATAATTGACATGATTACGTTCGAGATCGGCAATGACGGAGATCTCCTGTTCCCGGGGGATCTTGATATGTTCAAAAAAGATAAGCTGACGGGTGGGGGTCCTTTTACCTGTCAGATAATAATAAAGGCAATCGTAAGGCAGGGCGAAGAATAGTTCATTGGGTTTAAGTGTTTTATTCAAGTACTGCGTGGTTTGTTCGACGGTCGCGATCCACGCGGGAGAATTGATCACATACACATTAGCCCGGGGCAAAGACAGATACTGGCTTTGGGTTTTTGCGGCATTGATGCCCATTAAACTCAAGAACCAACAGAAGATGCCAAAACCAGCAATAAAGGTGAAAATTATCTTTCGCCAAATACCCAGGGCCAGGGTGGCGGTATCAATCAATAAGAAAATTATCATCATGCTAAAAGGCTGGGCCCAAAATACCCGGTACATGACCCCGCTTTTAAGATATTCATGGGCATTGGCCACATAAAAAAGACAAAACATCCCAAAGGCCAGGCCCAAGGTGATTTTTTGGGAGACTGCAAGCTTGGAGTTCTTGTTTGCGGCTAGAGGACTGAAAAGATAGATGCAGCGAAGTAAGCTGAAATAGATAATGAGCGCAAACGCAAAATCCCTCCAGGAAGATATGACCTTATGAAAGGCCATTTGAGCAAAATTTAGGATGGCCACCCAAGGATCCATGGTATAGGGCTGATCACCTTCTTTGTATGGAAGGCATTGGCGTATCTCCATGGAAGTCAATCCCTTTAATAAAGACCAGTAAATGATAAATACCAGGAGAGGAACTCCGATCAGCGCAACGGCATAAAAAAACAACGAGTTGCCCCTATTTTTCTTTTGCACATAATTACTGGCCGCGACAGTGATTAGAGACACAGCCAGAGCCGCAAGTCCAAAGTTGACCTTGATCAGGCATAAGGTAAAAATAAAGCCCAAAGCCCCCCATCGTGCGGGAAGGGAATTTCTTTGGATATAAGCTAAAAGGCAGTAGGCCACACCCGCGATCATCACAATGCCGGCGATGTGATTATAGGTGAAGAAAAAATCCTGCTGAAAAAGCATAAACCAGCAGCCGCATAGAACGGCGGCGAGGGGAGAGGCAATTTCCATGATGGCCACGCAGATCAGCAGGCCGCCGATGAGGCGAAGGAGGAGCTTGCCTAAGATCATGCTGGTAATCTTGGTCCCAAAGGCTTTAAAGAACAGGCCGTAATAATAAGGTGTCAGGGGTCCGTAAACCCACCAGAAATCTTTGTAAGGAAGTTCTCCCCGGTAAACAGCCTCGGCCGCGTAAAGATCGCGGCCATGATCACCTTGGGCCAGGTAAGCTTGGAAATTGGCGTAAGGGGCAATAATGATAAGGCCGCAAATAAGGACGAGTAACAGGCAGAGGCATTTGGCATGCTGCTTCCAAAAAGGCATGAGGACATTTTAGGGCAGTCCTTAGGAGTTGTAAAGCACAACCCATTTTTTCCGAGGAGGTGTTGGCCCTATTTTTTTTATTTTAATATGGTATAATAAAATCTAGTAGCGTAAAGCAACGTCCGCAGTCAGAATGCACCACCGGGTTTACGTATTTACCTTCCACATGCCGGTGGTTCCCAAGGGTATCGCAGATACCCCCTCGCATTCACCAATCTCTTGAGACAAGTTCGCTTAGCAAGCAAGATAAAATTTGGAGGTGCTTATGCGTAATTTTCTTGAATCTTCTTTAGGTTCCATGATGATGCTGGCGATTTTTCTTTGTTGGTCAACTTTAGCCCTGGCGTTGTCTTCCAATGATCTGGTCATTAATGTCCCTGGCGCCCAAACAGTCACATTGGGAAAGGCGACCAGTATCACTGGTGTTTCCATCACAGATCCATGGGCCAGTTCTTCGCCTGGAAGCATGGCCCTTAATTTGACAGCGCAGCATGGCGCCGTGATTTTAAATGGGACCAATTACGGCGCGGGCGCGCATATTAACGGCCCCTTAGCCTCGCTTAATGCCCTGCTTTCTAAATTTGCTTACCAGGCAGGCGCATCAGCAGGTTCAGATCTGATAACGATTAATGTCTGGAACCAAGCAGTGATTCAATCTACTAAGACTATT
>CAZKUL010000175.1:0-4393 GCA_964555945.1 uncultured Planctomycetales bacterium | reverse complement strand
CCCATTTTACCGCTTGAAGTCTCGATCACACGCATGGCTGTGGCCGAAAATGTCAAAGGAACCCAATCCAGCGCCGACATCAAAATATGGGAAGACGGTCAGCCGGAGCACACTCTTCGTACTATGGGCCGTAAATCACTTATTCCCTATGGTCTCTTTGTCGGGAAAGGGTTTATCAGTGCTAATTTAGCTGATCCGGTGCATGGAGGTACAGGATTTTCTGAGGGTGATTTGAAACTACTTTGGGAATCCATTCTTAATATGTATGAACATGATCGTTCGAGCAGCAAAGGTTTAATGACTGTACATCCAGAACACACTTTTGTTTTTAAGCATGTAGGCACAGATATGAATAAAGAACAGCGTATCCGCCAGGCTAAACTAGGCTGTGCTCCGGCGCACAAATTATTTGATTTAGTGGAAAATAAAATTTCCCACATTAAAGAGCCGCGGTCGATTAAAGACTATGGTGATTTGCCAACAGTAGAAAAGATTCGTCCACAACTTCCTGCGGGTGTTGAGGCATATTGTATGAATGAATTGGTTTGATCAAAAATGTATTGGAGGAGATGTCATGAGTTCAAAATCCGTCATTTATCAATACAAAGTCACACTCTCGCATGTCCGTCCCCCTGTCTGGAGACGGATCCAGGTCCCCGCGGATTTTACGCTCCACCGGATGGCGGCGGTGCTGGTGACGGTGATGGGTTGGTCCGGAGGGCATTTGCATCAGTTCAGGGTCGATGGGGAGTATTTTGGGCTTCCTAGTGAAGAATTTGGGGATGATATGGATGTCAATGATGAACGTAAGACGCGTTTAAAGGAAATTTGGGGCCTTGGGATCAAGCGTTTTGTTTTTGAATATGATTTTGGCGACGGCTGGGAACATGTCGTTGAGTATGAGGGGGTCGTGGAGCCGCAAAAGGAGACCAAGTATCCATGTTGTATTAAAGGTGCGCGTCATTGTCCGCCAGAGGACTGCGGCGGGCCGCATGGCTATGCTGACTTTCTTAAGGCTATCAGTGATCCGCAGCATCCTGAACACAAGTCAATGCGTGAATGGATTGGCCGGGATTTTGATCCGGATGAGTTTGATCTCGAAGAGTTATCAGGCCTGGCCCGTGGAGCTGAGTATACGGAGAAAATGTGGAAGGCCCGTGTCTAAATTGAAGAAATGGAGGTAAATTAAATGCAAAATGATACCAAAATTGCGATATTTAAAGGAAATAAGATCCGAAAAACCATTCATAATAATGAATGGTGGTTTGTTATTATCGATGTTGTTGCCGTTTTAACAGACTCTACACAACCGGATGGTTATTTAAAAGACATGCGAAGGCGTGATCCGGAATTAGCTAAAGGGTGGGGGCAAATTGCCACCCCCCTTTTGATTGAGACGCAGGGTGGTAAACAGAAAATGAATTGTGCGAACACCGAAGGGATTTTTCGTATCATCCAATCCATCCCTTCCCCCAAAGCCGAACCCTTCAAGCGCTGGCTGGCCAAGGTGGGATATGAGCGTATCCAGGAGATTGAAGACCCTGAACTGGCAACTAAGCGGACAAGGGCGTTGTATAAAGCCAAGGGATACTCTGATGACTGGATTGAGAAACGCATGCGCGGGATTGCTATTAGGGAAGAATTGACCGAGGAATGGCAGGACCGTGGGATTCAGGAGCAGAAGGACTACGCGATTTTGACCGCGGAAATCTCAAAAGCTACTTTTGGCATGACGCCTTCACAATATAAGAAATACAAGGATTTGCAAAGGGAGAATTTACGGGATCATATGACGGATTTAGAGCTGATTTTTTCAATGCTTGGTGAAGCTTCAACTGTTGAAATTGCCAGAAATAAAGATGCCCAGGGATTTGATCAAAATAAAGAAGTCGCTAGGCAAGGCGGTTCGGTCGCGGGGCGTGCCCGCAAGGACTTGGAGAAGAAAAGCGGCAAAAAGGTAGTGAGCAAGCAAAATTATTTGAAGGTCCCGCAGGACAAAAGATTATTGGAGAAAAAAAGTGTATAACGAGGACGATTTATTGCCCATTTCAGCGTTGCAGCATTTGATTTTTTGTGAACGTCAATGTGCCTTGATTCATATAGAGCAGGCCTGGAGCGAAAATCTTTTTACGGCCCAGGGTCGCATCCTCCATGACAAAGTCCATTCACAAACCAGTGAGAGCAGGAAAAATGTGCGTACGGAATATGGAATGGCCCTGCGTTCTTTGGCATTAGGATTGATCGGGAAAGCGGATGTGGTGGAGTTCCATTCGCGGGAAGGCAAATGGCTTCCTTTTCCGGTGGAATATAAAAGAGGCAAGTCCAAGCCCGACAATAGAGACACGGTGCAATTATGCGCCCAGGCGATGTGTTTGGAAGAAATGCTTGGTGTCCTCATTGACCAAGGGGCAATATATTATGGTAAAGAACGGCATCGTGTTGCTATTGATTTTAATGAAGATTTACGCCGGGAAACCAAAGAAACTGTCCATCGCCTGCGGTGTTTGATTGAGTCGGCGTGCACACCGCCGCCGGTGTATGAGGTCAAATGCGACAGCTGTTCGTTGTTTGAGATTTGTATGCCTAAAACGATGGAAAAGCATAAATCTGTGGTGGATTATTTGGCGGAAAATATCCAGTAGATATGAAAAAATATTTAAATACAATTTTTATCACCACTCAAGGCGCTTATCTTTTCAAAGAAGGTGAGACTGTTGTCGTAAAAATTAAAGATGAAATCAAAATGACCGTTCCCATCCATACCATCAGCGGGATTGTTTGTTTTGGCCCGATTACGTTGAGCCCTTATTTGATGGGTTTTTGCGCGGAAAATAATGTGGCTGTCAGTTTTATATCTGAATATGGGAGATTTTTGGCCAGGGTCCAGGGGTTTACCAATGGCAATGTCTTATTGCGTCGCCAACAGTATCGTATGGCCGATGATGATAAATCTTGCGTCCGCGTGGCAAAATCGGTCCTGGCAGGAAAATTCTCCAACGCGCGCACTGTTCTCAATAGGGCGTTAAGAGACCATGCCTCCAAAGTTGATGTGGAGGCGATGAAGGACGCGTCAGCCAGGATTACGCAGTCATTAAATAAGTTAGACATGGATTTTGGTCTTGATTCTTTACGTGGTTTGGAGGGTGATACCGCCCATTCGTATTTTAGCGCTTTCGATCATTTGATCGTTGTCCAGAAAGATGATTTTATCTTTCACGAACGCAGCCGCCGACCGCCTTTGGACAACGTCAATTGTTTGTTGTCTTTTCTTTATACCTTGCTCGCGCATGATGTGCGTTCAGCGCTGGAATCGGTGGGACTTGACTCAGCGGTCGGTTTTCTCCACAGGGACAGGCCGGGCAGGCCGGGGCTGGCGTTGGATTTGATGGAAGAATTCCGTCCTTTTATCGCGGACAGGCTGGCTGTGTCATTGATTAATTTGAACCAGGTCAATAAAAACAGTTTTAAGAAATCTGAATCCGGAGCGGTCCTGATGACCGATGAAGCCCGCAAGACAGTTTTAGTGGCTTATCAGGGCCGCAAGCAGGAAGAAATTTATCATCCTTTTATTGATGAGAAAGTCTGTGTCGGGATATTATTTTATGTCCAGGCTTTGTTGTTTGCCAGGTTTTTGCGGGGAGACTTGGATGGCTATCCGCCGTTTATTTGGAAATAGCCTTCCTAGCTGAAGGGAGGGGACATGTTTGTTTTGGTGACTTATGATGTGGCGGTCAGTGAAGAAGGAGGGGCAAAGCGGCTGCGCCGTGTAGCAAGGGCGTGTAAGGATTGGGGACAAAGGGTCCAATTCTCGGTTTTTGAATGTATTGTTGATCCGGCGCAATGGGCGGCTTTGCGTCAGCGTTTAGTCGATGAAATTGACAAAGAGAAGGACAGTATGCGGTTTTATTTCTTGGGATCCAATTGGGAACGCCGCGTTGAACACGTCGGCGCAAAAAAACCATTGGGACAGGAAGGGCCTTTAATTTTTTAGTTATAAAAGTGCGAAGCATTGGCAAACAGATGATAAAGATGAGGTTCGCAAGTGTTTTAAGCTATTGGGAATTCAAAGGTTAGTGAGAAAGGAGGATAAGAAATTATTATATTTTGTGCCTTAATCAATGATACGCACAAAATTGAATCTAAGTATTTGGTAATACGTCGTTTAAATGAAGTGTGTCGCTCCCCGCGCGGGAGCGTGGATTGAAACTGAATTACAAGTGCAAAATATCTTAAAACGATGACGTCGCTCCCCGCGCGGGAGCGTGGATTGAAACTAAGGCTGCCGAAGGGATACAACAAACTAAAGTATGTCGCTCCCCGCGCGGGAGCGTGGATTGAAACTCTGCAAGCGGGTTGTATACTATTGTTAGGTAATGTCGCTCCCCGCGCGGGA
>CAZKUL010000174.1:0-4397 GCA_964555945.1 uncultured Planctomycetales bacterium | reverse complement strand
TTATGGATGAAATAAAAATTGAGTAAATAAGGCTTTTTCGAACAACGACTTTAATGTCCAAAAGTTCATATTTAAGAATTGCGTAACTTATAATTATGAGAAATATTGCCTCTGGAATATATGCTATAGATGACAGAGGGAAGCCATAGTTAGGAAGGATGTCAATTGCACATAGACTAAAAATGTAGCAAGCAATTCGTACGTATTTAGTTTGGTTTAATAGTTTTGTATTATGTTCGTAGATTTTTTCAGCTTTATTGAGAATAATAATCATATAGATTAAGAGATACATTGTGTGAGCGACAAAAATTAAATGCAATGTTCCTGCTTTAGGGTATTGATACCAAGGATAATAAATAAATCCTGCTATTATGAATTTTGTAAAAATCGTTAAGAATGCAACGATAAAACCAATAATTAGATTGATAAGAAACCATCTTTTAAATCGTTCCATGTTTAGAAATTTTGTTACAAAAGTGAAAAGCATGATAGGAACAAAAGAAATTACAGCGTATATAATTCTGGTCCATATTAAGAAGCTTCTTTCTGAAATCCTAAAATTAAGAAGCACGTAATATGAAAACCAAATAGTAAGTGTTAAGCAAAAAATGAAGAATATACGATTGATACCTGGTCTGTGATTATTAGAAATAACGAAAATTCCCACAGATAAGGAAAGAAACATAGAAAATATAGGTAAAATTGTATAAGGATTAAAATGCATAATTAAGCGGTAAAAAAATACTAAAAGTTGTTCCTTGGTTTAACTGGCTCTCGACAGAGAGTTTGCCTCCATGTTTTTCGATAATCCCTTGTGTTATTGCTAATCCTAACCCAGTTCCTTTTTCTTTTTTACTAAAAAATGGTTCAAAAATATGCGACAAATCTTTAGGGGCGATGCCGCAGCCTGTGTCGGAGATGGTGATAATGTATTGTGGATTCCCGATTGATGCATTCGGGAATGACAATTTATTTTGAGATTGCTTCGCGTAGTTTACCCCCGAATGTTTTAATCGGGGGCTCGCAATGACGATCTTGGAAGGGTTTACAAGGACTGTTGTTGTTTTTATGGTCAATATACCTCCGATAGGCATTGATTCGATGGCGTTTACGAGGATGTTGAGTAATGCTTGTTTTAATTGGGCTGGGTCGGCTTGAATGATGGGGGATGGGGTTGTAAAATTTGTTTGTAATTGGATTTTGACTTTGGCTATTTGGGAAGATAGAAGCTTGATTAAGTTTTGGATAAGATCGTTTGGATTAACGGGTTCAAATTTTGGTTCAGAGGGCTTGGCGAATATCAGGAGTTCTTGGATAAGAGTATTGATTCTCTGCGCTTCTTGGCCGACAATCCGGGTGTATTGGTCAATAAATTCGTTATCGTTCTTTTTTTCAGGAAGATACTCCGTGAAGGTTTGAATGGCGGTTAAGGGATTTTTGATTTCATGGGCTAGAGAACTGGCGATCATGGCGATGGCCTTCATTTTCTCTGTGTGGGTCAGTTCTTCTTTGAGTCGCACATTTTCTAGCGCCACTTCCAGATGTGTCCCTTTAAAGAAAATCTTATCAACGTAAGTTTGGATTTTATTCTTTAGGGGGATAAATATGAGGGCCACGAAAACAGATAAGATAATTGAACTAAATAAATTCTTATAACCAATCAGGCTTTGTGAAAGCTTTTCAACAATCAACACAAGAACAAGAAATATGATTGTAATGAGAGTGATCAGTGTCGAATAGATAATGCTTTTACGGATGATGATTCTAATATCCATCAGTTGATGTTTCAAAATGGCTACTGATATGGTTAATAAGAAAATCGTGGAGGAAATATAGCCTATGGGATATGAAGGGATATTATAGTTGCCTAAAAAATCTACCATGGCAGTGTAAGCGGTTAAAACAGCCACGATCAGATATCGTATATGATTAAGTTGTTTTGCGGTTAATCCAGGTTTCTTGATGGCTTCCAGCATAAGTTTTATGCCCAAGTATCCTAAGTAGATACAGTGGAATACCAGAAAAATATGGGCCACGCCGGCTTTAGGATAGGTGTACCACGGTAGATAGTTAATTCCTTTGACGATCCAATCAGTGAATAAGCTCATGAGACAAAATGATAGTCCGATCGTCGTATTGATACGATACCAAAAGATATTCTTTGGAGCATTTAGATAGGTGGTTATAAAAGTGAAAACCATGATCGGGAGAAAGGATATGAAACAATAAGAAATTCTAAACCAGAGTATTAGATTTTTGTCAGAAATTGGAAAATTAAAAGGTATATAAAATGATAGCCACGCAACAATGGTTAAACAAACGACAAAGAAAATGCGGTTTAATCGGGCATGGAGATTCTGTGCCAATACAAAAATTCCAAAGGCCAAGGTCAAAATTAGGCAGATGATGGGTAAGATTGTATGAGGGTTAAAATGCATGATCGTTGGGTAAAATGATTTTAAAGGTTGTTCCTTGGTTTAATTGACTCTCGACAGAGAGTTTACCTGCGTGTTTATCTATAATACCTTGAGTTATTGCCAGCCCTAAGCCAGTCCCTTTTTCTTTTTTACTAAAAAATGGTTCAAAAATATGGGGTAGGTCTTTGGGGTTTATGCCGCAGCCGGTGTCGGAGATGGTGATGATGTATTGAGATTGCTTCGCTGCGCTCGCAATGACGGTTGGGGCTGTGCTTGCAATGGCGGTACCGTGAAGAGAGGTTTCTATAGTCAACGTGCCGCCATTGGGCATGGCGTCGATGGCGTTGAGGATTAGGTTGAGCAGGGCTTGTTTGATTTGGTTGGGGTCAGCTTGGACTGATGTATTGGCTTTGAGTTGCAGAGCAATTTGGATATTGAAGGATTCATATTTTTGTTTAAGCATGAGGATTATGTTGTTGATGATATCATTTGGATTTATTGTCTGTATTTGGGGTGGGGATGGTTTGGCGAATAATAGGAGTTCATGGATAAGATTGTCGATGCGGTCAATTTCTTGGGGGATAATTCTTTGGAATTGTTTCATAAATTCCGCGTCATCTTTCTTTTGCGGCACATATTCGGAAAATGTTTTTAGGGTTGTCAGGGGGTTTTTAATCTCGTGGGCCAGTCCGCTGGCTAATGTGGCTATTGCCTTGAGTTTTTCATTTTGTTGGGACATTTCCATGGGCGTTGCTTTGAAAAAGGCAAGGTCAACTAGAGTTTGAATTTTGTTCTTTAGCGGCGTGAAAATAAGCGCAATCACACTGACCATAATTAAGGAAGTGGTAATATTCTGATAATGGATCACATGATGAAAGTAGCGTTCAGATATAAGTACAGAAATTAAGAACAGAATTGAGATTGAAGAGACTAACAACGAATAAATGAGGCTACGGCGGATGACTATTTCGATATCCAGTAAGTTGTATTTTAGGATGACATAGGTCGTGAGTATGATAAAAAGGCTCACTAAGAAATTCCCGTAAGGGTAGATCATGATTCCAAATACCGGCAGAAAGTTTCCGATGCCTCCGGTATAGCCTAGTGCCGTAATAAGAAAGAAGTATTTAATTTGATTACGTTTTGTTTCAGACACATATTTGATATTGGTGTAGGCTAAATAGTAACTATAAATTACCGATAGCAGCCACAGATAAAAAAAGACTATATAAAAGACTGTCGGATGGGTGTGATAATAAAAGGAATTAAAAATAAATTCCATATGATGCATGAAATATTTTGTCCATAGATTGGCTAGAAAAAATCCGGCGATGCAATAGGTACTGATGATGGCGATCCTATTTCTTTTTTCGAAGAAGCAACTGCAAAAGTGAAGAAAGAAAACGGGGATAGTAATGACTCCTATATGCGCCACTCTCATCCAAAAAAGGGCAGACTGGGGGTCGAGCGTCGTAGAGAACTTATAAGCGCCAAAACCCCAGATAGCCATGGCAACGTTGAAATAGGCCCATAAGCGGTTGGTAAAAATATGCGGGGTTTTGATTAAGACAATCGTCCCCATACTGACGCCGGTAATCAAAATCAGGATTCCTGAAAGGGCAAAAGGTGTCATATTAGGGAAGTGAAAAGCAATAGCTTCGGACAAAGCCGCTTAATATGAATGGCACGATGAAGTCAGGATTACCCAGGAATTCGAATTCCATTAAACGGGCTACGATCCCAGGTTCTTCTTGACGGTCTCCAGTATTTCCTCTGATTTGAAGGGCTTGACGATGTAGCCGCTGGCGCCAAGGCGGGTGGCTTCGGCGGCGGTCTCGACGGATTTATAGCCGGTGACCATGATGATCTTTACGTGCGGGAATTTTTTCTTTATTTCTTGAAGGGCGTCAAGGCCGTTGGTTTTGGGCATTTTGATGTCCAGAAGCATGAGTTTGATTTCTTTGCTGCGCGAGAGCACTT
>CAZKUL010000173.1:0-4409 GCA_964555945.1 uncultured Planctomycetales bacterium | reverse complement strand
GAGGATAGGGGTTCTCATTGGAAGCCAATTTAATGACACTCTTTAAACCCAACTCCCGCTTGACCTCATTAATGGGCTTGCCTGGAACATAGGGCTTGATCTTAAAAATATATGGATTGGCAACCTGCACAAAATTGTCCTCAAATGTTAACAAGCACCGTGGGTTAGTATTAAGACAGAGCATTATAAGGTTCGATCCGATTAATGTCAATTAGGATACGAAATCCAAAGCTATGGATGGGGTTTTGGAAAAGCATCAGCAAAAACACCGAGGAGTGGCACAAGAGCCTGAAAGTATGGTAAACTAATAGCCTATGGATTACTCAAGCGTACTCCCACTGCTCCAAACAGCCATTGACCATAATGCCACGGACATTCATTTGGTGGTCAATAAGCCTCCTATTTTCAGGATTCACGGGGAATTAGGACCATCCCATCTCCCCGTTTTAAAATTGGAAGATATGCAGAGTTTGCTTTTTAACATGATGAGTGAAGACCAGCGCAAAAAGTTCTTGGAAATACAAGATATAGACCTCTCCTACATCGGGGTCAAGAATTTTAACTTTCGTGTCAATGCCCACGTTGAAAAGGGGCATCCTGCCGCGAACATCCGTATCCTGCCGACCATCATTCCAACGGCCCAACAATTAGGGATCCCGGCGATCATCGAAAAGCTGGCGCGCAGGCGTAAAGGCTTTATCATCATCTCCGGTTCTGCCGGCAGCGGCAAAACAACGACCATGAACTATATGGTGGATTTGATCAATAAAGAACGTCCCTTTAAAATAGTGATGATTGAAGACCCGATAGAATATGTCCATGAATCCAAAAAGAGCCTGATCATTCAACGCGAGGTCGGCACCAATACCCAATCCTTCGCCAGTGCCCTTAAGTCTGCCCTGCGCCAGGACCCGGACGTGGTGGTCGTAGGCGAGATCCGTGATGCTGAATCTATTTCCATGGCCCTGACCACGGCTGAAACAGGACATTTGGTTTTGACCACCCTTCATGCTCCTGACACAGCCGAATCTATCAACCGGATCCTTGATGTTTACCCGCCTGGAAAACAGCATCAAATCCGTACCCAACTGGCTGAGAATCTTCTTGGTATTATTGGTCAGACGCTGATTCCGCTTCAAGGCAAAGAAGGCAGGGTCCTGGCTACGGAAATCCTGATACCGACCTTATCCATCCGCAATATCATCCGTCGGGGGGCATTGCTCGAAATCCGGGGCCAAATGGTTAGCGGTGAAGAGGGGATGTATACCTTTGAGCAATGCCTGGCAAAACTGATCAAAGAAGGGGTCATCACCAAGGAATACGCCAAAGAGTTCACGAAATTCCCGGATTATTTATAAGGGGCAAACACGCCAACTCATATCCAGTTTAGTACATTGTTGAATTAATTGTTAATAGTTTGTCATTCCCGCGAAAGCGGGAATCCAAGTTCTGGACCCCCGCTTTCGCGGGGGTGACATGGTGCTTTGAACTGATAGTACAATGCGCTAGTTTAATTCTTCTTTTAACTGATACAGCAATCCCGCAGCGATCTCAGGCTTAGGCAAAAAATACTTCCTGGCTTTGATCACGATAGAGGCCTTGTTCCATCCCCGAGATTCGATTTTAATGGTAATGTCACAACCATACACCGTGGCAAAAATCTGACCTGCAGACTGATCCATCCTCTTGATTTTTCCTAATCGCTTCACCAATTCCAGACTCTGCTGAAATACCTGGGAAGAGCCATGAGGAATATCACTGACGGCGTCATCTTTGGCAACGGCAATTCCTATCGCCAACCCGGGCAAAAAGCCCACGCCCAACAACGTGGTCGCGGCGTAAACGCCGGCACTTTGGATAGCGGTTGGCTTTAAGGCCTCAACCATCACCACGCCTACAAGCTTGCCCACGCCATTAATATGATGAAACGTCTTGTCCTTGAGGTTCAAGTCGTAGGCTTCAATCAACGCTGGTGTTTTACTGTCATCCTCAACAATGACCTCTTCGATATTGAGTTTTAGCTCATCAATCTGAAAGTTGGGCACCGGCCCCTTGGTTTTATCGTGGAGCTTCTGTTGCACCACTTTAAGTTGATCGACATTCAACTGCCCCTGCGCGTTCCTGAAAACAATCATTTTATCTAAATGAAAAATGACCAATGGAAAATGTAATTTCCCATGGAGGACCGCGGGCAGGTCAATGTCAACCCCTATTTCGGGGGCACTAAAAAAGACTTTGGAAGGGAATCCCTCTTCATTGAAAATCTGAAGGTTGTGGATCCGGATTTGATGGGTGAGGATATTGAGTGAAAAGCTTCCGAGGGTAGTCCTTGCACCGATCACCTGTGAAGCGACCAACTCGATAATCGGTTTGATCAGGAATTTCTCGGCGCAAAACAAAAAAATGAACGCTATGAACAATATCCATAGCCAGCGGATCAAACGAGACGTTGACATCGGGTAATTATACCAAATAAAGGCTAAAAGTTCTTTATTTTCTTACAGGTACAATTCGCAGGTACAATGAGCGGATTAAATGCCTTGGCGGCTACAATGACCTGACTGCCTATTGTCAGGCCGGCTATTTCTTCGTCACTGGCCACCACCTTGGTGATGTTCTGGCCAATACTTAGGGTCAGTATATTTAAAACACCATCCTTGTTGATTTCAATGATCTCACCGGTAAATTTAAATTTACCGCTAAGGTCATGATGGAGGAAAACTTCCTGAGGAGGACCTGATTGGGTGACCTTCCCTTGGTCGATGACAAACACTTTCTGGGACAATTTAAAAACTTCCGGCAAATCATGACTGACCAGGATGGTTGTGATTTTGGTCTTATGATAGACCTTGATAATCTCATCCTGCAAACTTAAACGCGCTTGGGTATCCAGCCCCGACAAAGGTTCATCCAAAAGCAAGATCCGGGGACGGACGATGAGCGCCCGGCCCAAAGCCAGTCTCTGCTTTTGCCCGCTGGAGAGTTTATCAGCCTTCTGCCCCTCCAAGCCCTTTAAACCCATGGTTGCTATCCACTCTTCTATACTTGCTTGTTCAACTTTACCGCGGGAAGCATAGTCCAAATTTTCACGCACTGTCATGTGCGGAAAAAGGCTATTCTCCTGGGTCACAAATCCCACCCTGCGTTGTTGAACTGGCAGATTGATTCCCTTCTGGCTATCAAACCAAATCTCCCCATTAACTTCCAGTGTTCCTTCCAGTGGTTGTGTTAAACCGGCTAATATCCGCAAAAACGTCGTTTTACCAGCGCCGGATGGTCCAAACAAAGAGACGAACTCCCCTTGACCGATCTTCATGTCAAGATCAAGCCATTCCTTGCCGCGCGGCGTATGCATTTCTTTTTTAACGAGAAGTTTGATCATTAAATGAAAGTTCTTAGAAGATCTTTACTTTTTTTCGATTCAGGTAATAGAACCCCAACAAAATACAAAATGATATGAGCACAAGAATCAGCGCATAAGTTCCAGCGGTATGATAATTTAAAGCTTCGACTTCATTATAGATAGCGATCGAGGCTAGCCTCGTTTTTCCGGGAATATTACCTCCGATCATCAGGACCACGCCAAACTCACCGATGGTATGCGCGAAGGCCATGATGATTCCCGTTAATAAGGCCGGTTTAATGTTGGGCATGATCACCCGTATTAAAGTGTCCCAGGAAGATTTTCCCAAGCAGAAAGACGCTTCTATCAGGATCAACGGAAAATTCTGTAATCCTGCCTTGATGGGGTTGACCATAAAGGGAAGGCTAAACAGCACGGAACCAATGACAAGCCCGGTAAAACTAAAAACGATCCTAATTCCCAACGATTGCAGAAGGTGTCCTAAAAAATGCTGGGGGCTAAAAACAATGAGGAGATAAAAACCAATGACGGTTGGCGGTAAGACCAAGGGCATGCTGACAAGCGTTTCAACGATATATTTGAACTTATTGTTAGAGAAGGCGATCCAATAAGCCAGAGGAACACCAAGGACAAAAAGAATGAAGGTTACGACCAAGGCCAGTTGAAAAGTCAATACTAGAGGCGCGTAATCCATGGGTCATTAAACTCCGGCATGCAACAGAGAGACCTCATTGGTTTTAACCAGCCATTCAACCGCATCACCCTCGCCCAATGCCAGCTTCTGCGCTGATCGTGTCGATATAATGGAGGTGACCTCTTTTCCTTTATAATTGAGGATAACTTTAGTCAATATCTCCGATTTTTCCATCCGCTTAATGGAACCCGGAAACCTATTGCGCAGGCTGATCAATCCCGATAAATTCTTCGCGATAGATACTTCTGTTTCCTTAAACAGAAGAGTGATCGCTGTACCCTTGGTCAAATATGGAGCTGTTGAGGCAGTTTCAAGGACAATAGAACTAAAAATATCTCCATCCACATCGAT
>CAZKUL010000172.1:0-4424 GCA_964555945.1 uncultured Planctomycetales bacterium | reverse complement strand
TTCCCGCTTTCGGTCGTATTGACCGACACTCGCAGTTGCTCGCGGGAATGACATAGGGCGAGACAATTTAGGGAGCGAACATGTCTAAAAAAATTCTATTAGTTGATGATGACCCCAGTCAACATATGGTCATTGTTCCGATTTTAAGTAAATCCGGGTATTCGGTTGTTTCCGCGAAAAGTGGAGAGCAAGCCTTGCATCTGGCGCTCAATGAGCGTCCGGACTTGATCATTTTGGATGTTATTATGCCGGGAATCAAAGGCCGGGACCTATGCAAGAAAATCAAAGCCTATGAGGTGCTCAACAAAATTCCGGTTGTGTTTTTGACGGCCAAAGATTCTGAAGATGACATCAAGGCTGAGCTTGAGGCCGGTGCCCTCCGCCATCTGACCAAGCCGGTCAACCCGGCAGAATTAGTCAGCACCATCCACGGGATCATTGGAAAATAACAATGGCAAGTGACGCTAAGAAAAAAATAGAGAGGGCCTTTGTGCGCGGGGCGTATTATTTTTTCTCCTGGCTCTTTAGAGTGATGCCCTATTGGCTCATCAAGGCGATTTCAGGGGCATTACTTGCACTGGTCTATTTTCTGTTAAGTCGCATGCGCAACACGGCGATGCATACGCTGGCCATCGCCTTTGGGAAGGAAAAATCTCAAAGCGAATTGAAAAAGATTTGTAAGGATTGTTTTTATAATGCCGGACGAGGGGTCATTGAGTTGGGGGTCTTTACGGAGCGCCCTGCGTTGATCAAAGAGACATTCACCTTTGAAGGCAATTCCAGGGAAAATTTAGATGCGGCCCTCAAGGAAGGCCACGGCGTCATCGGCATCTCGGCACATTTTGGCAATTTTCCTATGATGCTGCTGTTCTTGGCACAAATGGGCTATCCTACGAATGCCATAATCCGTCCCAGCCGTGATGAGATCATTGAAAAAGATTTTCAAGCGTCGCGTTCCCGCTTAGGCCTAAAGACCGTCCACAGTTATCCCCGCGAGGCCTGTGTCACCCAATCGCTCAAGGCCCTGCGTGACAAAGAATTGCTGGTCGTCTTGCTGGACCAAAACACCGGCAGTAAGTCGGGTGTTTATGTTGATTTCTTCGGACAGAAAGCCGGGACAGCCACAGGGCCCATCATTTTTGCCATGCGTACCGGTGCACCGCTATTACCTATTTTTACCCTGCGGGTCGGTGACAGTGACACGCATACCGTGGTCATCGAGAAACATTTCTATCTGGAACAAAAAGCGACAGATGAAGAGACCATCCAATACAATGTGCAGAAATTGACGAATATCATTGAAGGCTATATCCGCAAGTATCCCCACGAATGGGGCTGGATGCACCGTCGATGGAAAAGCCGCCCCAAATCCGCGGAGTCCCCAGAAGAAACGAACATCACGACATTATCCAAATCATAATCGGAGCGCTCATGTGGCGTAAAGGTATTACTTTTATCGTGGGATTCCTCGTAACGACCTTAGGGATAACTTTAGTTTTACAGCAATGGGACCCGATTGTCCTGGTTTTTAAAGCGTTTATCGGACCTATCCTGGCCGTACTAGGATTAGTCATTTTATTTGCTTCCACCCTTAAGCGATGACAATTCCCAAGATAAAAGCAGTCATCTTTGATTTGGATGGGACCCTTGTCAACGCATATCCCGCGGTAAGTCAGAGCGTTAATTATACCCTAAACCATTTAGGGTTTGCGCCGCGTTCCCATGCGGAGATCAAACGCAGTGTGGGAGGTGGGGACCGCAAGCTGATGGTCCATTTTGTCGGAGAGAAACTGGCTGATCTGGCCATCACCTTATACCGTCCCCATCATGCCAAGGCCTTGAAGGTCAAGGGCGCGGTGCGATTATTGCCCGGTGCCGGGTCTGTTTTAAAATTTCTCAAGGGTAAGGGGTATAAGTTGGCCATTGCCAGTAACCGTCCGACCAAATTCACGCGTATCATTTTAAAGGAGTTGGGGGTATTGCCGCTTTTTAACGTGGTGCTATGCGCGGATAAGGCGGGTAAGCCTAAACCCGACCCGGATATTTTATGGACCATTGCCAAGCGCTTAAGGCTTGATACATCTGAGATTCTATACGTGGGCGACATGACGATTGATATCAATTGCGGCCATCAGGCAGGTATTCCTGTCGTAGCCGTGGTCACGGGGTCTAGTTCGAAGAAGGAATTAAAACAATTGAAACCATGGCAAATTATCGATAAAATGGTAGAATTGAAATCAATCATAACAGCTAACAAAGGAATATCATGAGTAAGAGATTACGTAAGGGAAAGTTAAATTGGCGTTCTAAAAAAGCGAATCACGGGGCAAAACCAGGTAAGGGTTAAAGTTTTCTCCTTTTTTCCAAAGAGGGGAATAGGGGGGATTCCTATCTCAACCAAATTTCTACATATTTTATTCGCTGCCTTTCTATGTGTCTTTTCCAGCGGCTGTGTCTTTCTGGTTATTGGTGGGGTTGGCGCTGTCGGCGGCTATGCTGTCACCCGCGATACTTTTGAAGGAGTGAGCAGCAAAGGCCAGGAAGAGTTATTTACCGCGGCCCATAAGGTTCTCTCCATTATGGGGACCATCACCGATGAGCGTCCCAAGGACGGTGAAATCAAGGCCACGGTCAATGGCAATCGCGTGACCGTTGATATTATCCAAATTAATTTAACGACCAGCAAGCTGCGTGTCAAAGCCCGCAATGCCATTTTCCCTCGCATTGGCGCGGCCCAGGAAGTCTACACCAAGATCATGAACCAGATGGAGTAATAAAAAGGAGAATCAACATGGCAGTCAAAGTGGGTATCAACGGATTTGGACGTATCGGCCGCATGGTCTTTCAGGCCATTTGCGACCAAGGGCTTTTAGGCAGTGAGATCGATGTCGTTGCGGTGGTGGATGTTTCTACCGACGCGGAATATTTTGCTTATCAGATCAAATATGATTCAGTTCAGGGTAAGTTCAAGCACCCTGTGTCGACCGCCAAGAGCGATCCATCCAAGACTGAAGCGGATATTATTATTGTCAACGGACATAAAATCAAGTGCGTGGCGGCAACCAAAACACCCGCGGAGCTTCCCTGGAAGGCCTTGGGCGTGGATATGGTCATTGAATCCACCGGTCTTTTTACAGAAAGCGAAAAAGCGGCAGGACATCTTCAAGCCGGGGCTAAAAAAGTGATTATTTCAGCACCTGCCAAGGGTGAAGTAAAGACCATTGTCATGGGCGTCAATGAGCAGGAATATGATGCGGCGAAACATCATATTATTTCTAACGCCAGCTGTACGACCAATTGTCTGGCGCCGCTTGTTCATGTCCTTATTAAGGAAGGCATCGGGATTGAGACGGGTCTCATGACCACCATCCATGCGTACACGGCCACTCAAAAAACAGTCGACGGCCCTTCCAAAAAAGATTGGCGCGGCGGACGTGCAGCAGCGATCAATACCATCCCTTCATCAACAGGTGCGGCCAAGGCGGTGGGAGAAGTATTACCGGTGACCAAAGGCAAATTGACAGGAATGGCTTTTCGTGTCGCGACGGCCGATGTGTCAGTCGTTGATCTGACCTTCCGTTCCGTGAAAGATACCTCCATCGAAGAGATTGATGCCTTGTTGAAAAAGGCCTCAGAGACCTATCTCAAAGGATATCTCGGATATACCAACGAGGAATTGGTGTCCACCGATTTTATCCATGATCCCCGTTCCTCCATCTACGATTCGTTAGCCACCGTCCAGAACAATCTCAAAGGCGAAAAGCGCTTCTTTAAGATCGTTTCCTGGTATGATAACGAGTGGGGATATTCTAACCGTGTGGTTGATTTAGTGCGGTATATCTCAAAGAAATAGAAGGAGTTATGAGAATCGCATAAGAAATAAAATTCGCAAAAAGTCTAAAAAGACCGATATGCGAACTAATTTAGGACCGATAGGCGAACATAACCAATAGTGGTTCGCATAAAAAGCCAGTCACGCTAATAACGTAACTGGCTTTTTGCTTTAATGAAGCTGCTGAACATGTTATACTTTGTCAACCAATATTCATGGAGAAAAATTTTGATATCTAAAACGCTCCCAAAATTCGCCCTCCTTACCTTTATCATTCTTTTGATATCACCATGTTTTGCAGGAATAATACCAGAATCAGGAACGGTTAATGGTGTCGTCAAGTCTTTGTTGAGAGCAAAGATAGACGATAGTTTAGGCGAAATTCTTCTAAATACTGGGGATGATAATTATTTAACATTTTGGGTAAAAGATGGCTCTTTATTCGAGGGAGGATATTCTTTTGCAAGTATGAATATAAGAGACAAAGTCGTCGTAGATTATGACACGGGACAGGGGAAGCGTCTCGTCAAGTCTATTAAATTGTTAGGCAAGACAGAATATAGCTTTCCGGATGTCACACAAGAACTCAAAG
>CAZKUL010000171.1:0-4460 GCA_964555945.1 uncultured Planctomycetales bacterium | reverse complement strand
TACACCAAGAGAACAAGTGGGGGTGTTAATCAACATGCGTTTTATTCCAATCGTCGCCATTATTTTTATGTGCTCATCCTGTACCACGCTCAATCATTGCGCTGACAATACCCAAGAAGTCGCCAAGACGCTCTGGGGTTCCTCAACCAGGGCCTTGGAGCAGGCGCGGGACAATGCTGTGACCAAGACCTATGATAAGTCTTATTGGGACTGTGTGCGTAGCTCCATTGCGGTCGTCACCAAGAAACAACATTGGGTGATATTCCAAAAAGATGAGATCAAGGGTTTTATGGTTGTGATGGGGGTCAAGGGCTGTGTCAATACGACGGAGATTGGTGTCTTTTTTGATGAGCTGTCTGATAATCAAACACGGATTGAAGTCACTTCTTTAAGTACTAACGCCAAACGTAAGGTGGCCAAAGGTTTGTTCCATGGTCTTGATATTGCTTTTGGTTATTTGCCTCCAGATCCGCCGGAACCCGTGCTGCCTAAAACAGACCAAACGACAACACCTGCGCCATGATTGAAAACGAATTTCTTTTTTTGGGATTGTTGGCTGAAGGCCCCAAACACGGCTATGAAATCAAGCTCCAGTTAGAAGAGGACTTGAGTCCGAACATAGGCCTTCAAATCAAGTCTATTTATTATCCTCTGCAGAAAATGGAAGAAACCGGGCTTATTGAAAAAGAAATTGGCCGCCGGGAAGGCCGTTTTCCGGAAAAGTATGTCTATCGCATCACACCCAAGGGAAGAAAGAAATTTGAAGAGCTTATTGAGCACAGCTTTTTGTCGATCGAGCGTCCTTTTTTTCAAATCGACCTGGCCCTTTATTTTTTACCCTTGGTGGATAGAACCATGGCCAAACGCCGTCTCAAGGTCAGGTCAACCCTGCTTAAAAAGGTCAAAAAAGAATTAACCCTCCTTCAATCCGCCGCCAAAACAAAAATCCTAAGCCTAATCCTTCAGCATGACCTGGATTTGGTCGATGCCGAAATCAACTCCACCCAGAAGATCATCAGTCAGTTATAGTTTCACCTGGAAGCTGCGATGTTGAAGGCAGGGTGGGGGAATAAGTTCGCTATGAGGCGCCATTATAATTTACACCCTCTATTGATCCTGCCATGGATTGAACAGATTAACACCCGTATCCTCAATATCTTTAGTGTTGCGTGTGACAAAGGTCAGGTTATGGTGTATGGCGCTGGCCGCAAGGAGCCCATCAATGACGGGAATTAATTTTTTCTTGGTGATGGCGTGGCCTGCCAATGCTCCCCAACGATCAGCAATGGCCTCACTGATTGGCAGGATTCTTCCTTCAAAGCGATTATGTAGATCTTTCTCAAGCCATGCCTCAATAGCAACCCGCCGCTTGGCATCAGACAAAGCAGAAACACCCTTTCTAATTTCTCCTAAAGTAAGAACGCTCAAATAAAACAGATTTTCGTCCGTTTTTTCAAACCACGAAACAACCTTTGGGTCAGGCCGTGGTCTTATCAATTCTGATATGGTATTTGTATCTAGAAGAAATCCGCTCATAGTACGATATCCCGACCGGGGTCAGCTTCCCGTTTAAATTTAACATCAGAACCATGCAGCGGTGATTTCGCAAAGAAATCAACAATACTTTGAGGACCGGCATTATGTTTGAGCAGTCTTTCAAATTGCTCAGCTGGAAGCACAACGACAGCTTCTTTACCCTGGCGTGTGATCCATTGAGGGCCTTTGGACCGGACGATCCGGAAGAGTTCACTAAAACGCGCCTTGGCTTCCTGCAATTGCCAAATGTCTTTAATGTTGTCATGGGCCAGGGGTTTCTTTAATGCGTGTGTGTTGATCATAGGGTCTCCTATTCTGACTAGTCAGACTAGTTCAAGTATATAATCAATAGTTGTATTTGTCAATGACTTGTCCTTTTTAAGTTCTGTATTACCGCATAAATAAATATGAACCCTCATCCCTTGTTTTTGATATAAATATGATGCATACTTTATATGGATATGAGAAAAGCGCCATTTATCACATATTTCCGTATTTTTAAGCCCCTGGATATTTTGGTTCTGATAGCATTTTTATTAAATAGCTTGGGTCCCATTCCATCTGCCCAAGCTCAATCCGCCAATCCTTCAGATTGGCGAGACCTCGCCCAAGGCGGGGTCTTTCATTTGCCGACACCTGGCGTTATGGTCCATCTGAGCCCGCCCCTAGATCCTCCAATTCTTAAAGGTATTAAAGTCAATACCGATAATCCTTTCCGTTTTGATTTTATTTTAGATAAAGGTGATTCGCTGCCCCCTGTGGGGAGGGTTAGGGAGGGGGACCTAAACCAACAAGCCACCACACTCATCAAATATTTCCTCGCCAGCCTAACCATCCCAGAAAAAGACCTTTGGGTCAACCTAAGCCCTTACGAAAAAGACCGCATCATTCCCAGCAGTTTCGGGCTGACGGAAATGGGCCGGGACCTGTTGGCGGAAGATTATATGCTCAAACAAATCACCGCGAGCTTGATTTATCCTGAAGATACGACCGGCAAGAAATTCTGGAAACGCATCTATGAAGAAGCTTCCAAGAAATATGGCACCACCAATATCCCGGTCAACACCTTCAACAAGGTCTGGATAGTCCCCGCAAAAGCCGTTGTTTACGAGAACGCAAAAGCCGGCAGCGCTTATATCGTTGAAAGCAAGTTGAAAGTGATGCTTGAGCAGGATTATTTGGCGCTATACAAAAACAATGTAGGGGTGGGTTCCAAACCCACCCAAGAACGGGCAGGTTATGAACCTGCCCCTACAGATATCAATCAATTGGGTTCCACAATTGTCCGCGAGATCGTCATTCCCGAACTCACCAATGAAGTCAACGAAGACAAGAATTTTGTCAAATTACGTCAGGTTTATAATTCATTGATTTTAGCCACGTGGTACAAGAGGAAAATCAAGGACAGTATACTGGCCCAAATATATGCCGAAGGGAAATCACCGTAACGATGTCGAACTCATCTACCACCGCTACCTTCAAGCCTTCAAAAAAGGCGTCTACAACTACATCAAAGAAGAACAAGACCCTCTGACCCAGGAGATGGTCCCAAGGAAGTATTTTTCAGGCGGGTTTAACTTGACTATGACAACAGATGCAGCCATGAAGATCGAAGATGCTTCAAACAATCCTGCCATGTTGAGGAGATTAATTAATATAGCTGGTACGGCATTGATTGTTATTGGAGCTGTGTTGACCAGTCCTGCTCATGGCAGGGCTTATGATCAAAACGGCCAGTTCACCCAATCACAGGGGGCTGCCGGCGTTCAAACAAAAACAGTAGAGGGTGTGGTCAATCAGCTTTACGATGTTGATCCTAATGTAGCTAAAAAAGCGGCTGATCAATTAAGGACAATGGATTCAAAGACTGTTTTACAGTTTCTTGTTGATTATATGAAGGACGGAAGGGTATTTCAAAAATACCATGAAATGCTGGATTTGAAAAGGGAGGCAATGATCAGAGGGGTGGAAGAAAAAATAGAAAATGGTCAGCAAAGGGCATTATGGCAGGAATTCTTAAATCGATATTTGATTTCAGGGCAGGACCTTCAAACGGCCCAATTCAATCATGGGTTATATGGATGGTTGAAAGGGCAAAAAGATTCGGCGGATGCGCAGCATTTATATCAAATAATCCAAGATCAAGAAAATCGATGGTTAAATTTTTCTTTTTATACAGAATTGGGTGTTATCCATGACATGGATAATGAAGAAGCGAAGACGGCTTTGGAAGATCTTGTTCACGATAATGATATCCCTGCCGAATATAAGAATCGGATCATATATTTTCAAAATCAGCATCCGGACATGATGCCAAAATATTTGCTTTATGCCGCGCTTACCATAATTGGAATTGTAGGCGGCCTTGGGGGAGGGATGATGATCGCAGAACGACGATATAAAACCCCACTTTTATCTTCAATCGTTATTAATAATAAATTAAAGATCATAAAATCGAAAGTAGACCATGATCAAAGCGTTGAGGAAGATGTTTATGATCTTGAAAAGAATGTTGGGAAAGAGCTTTTAATACAAAAATATGGCTCAAGAATATTGGAAATATTATCAACAGTTCAATCCCTGCGTTCTCATTCAAGTTCATGGAAATTATTAGATGGTATTTTAGCGAATGCAGAGGCAAGAAATATTCAATTGCCAATACAAGATTTAAAGAATGTGGCAAGGAATCATCACCTCCCTTTTGAAATGCGCTTTTTTGTCATACAGAAGTTATTAGTCAAGGCAGAGGACAGTGAAGAGGTTGGTAATATCATTTCAAATTTAATTGAAGATTTGCCTTTATATGGCCAAGGGGGATTGGAGTTTCGGTTGGCTGACACTCTAGTTCGCATGAAGCATCCTAGCATCAAGGATAAGCTGCGTAACCTCGCTATTCATGCTAATGGTTGGGGGATAAGGTTAAA
>CAZKUL010000170.1:0-4468 GCA_964555945.1 uncultured Planctomycetales bacterium | reverse complement strand
TATATGGCTCCCGGCTCTTTGCGAAGAACCTGGATGGGCAGGACGTGAACTCGCGATGTTGGCAACCCCTATCGTTTCCGGGGGCGTCCTTAACAATAGCAGTGGAACAATAAGGACTATGGCAAAAAACGGCAGTAAACGCCTGGCACGTTTCCAGAGAGTTTCATTGAGCGTACCCAAAAAATAAAAATCATATAAAACGAGCATAAACGGCAGTGTGACCACAAACTCTTTACAAAACATGGCAGCAACGGCAGAAGCCATACTGGCCGCCAAATATCTTTTTTTAAACAGGCATCTATACTGGATATAAAGCACCAATGTCAACAGGTAGAAAAAGGCCCCCATCAACACAAAACGCTGGGTGATAAAATTGACCGCTTCTGTTTGGATGGGATGGCATAAAAACAACATCGAGGCAAAAAATGCTGGCCACTTTACGCCCCCCATCATTCTAAACCCGGAGGGTGAAGAATATCGACGCAATGCTCCAAGAGTGGATTTGACTAATAAAAAAACCAAAAAAGCGTTAAGACAATGGATAAGTAAATTAACTAATCGATAACCGCGGGCATGCAAATCACACAATTGATAATTAAACGCGAAGCTTAAACCTACTAAAAACCTGGTATTAAAAGCGTTAAAAATCCTTGGTATGTCTATCCGCCTGATCACTACATTATTTTTAACGCAACTGTTGTCGTCAAAATAAAAAGATGTGCTTTGTAATGAAGGAATATACAGCACAAATCCATATAATATTATCGCGAGCAATATCCAAACATTTAAATTGCAGATATTATTTTTAAACTTATCATTGTCCATTCGTATTTCCCAACAATTTAACCTTTCCCGATAATTAATTTACGAAAGTTCTTGTCTGGATAAATGAACAATGAATTTATCCGGTCACCTAAATATTTTCTAAGCCGGTGCGTCGATGCCCATTTAGCCAGACCCATATAAGAATTCATACTTGAACGAAGTTTTATCAAAGACTCTTGCTCATAACATCGATGGCTCTTTTCCCATTGATGGACCAGGCTCACCATTTTTGCCACCGTCCGGCCACGAAGCTGACGGTAATAGGGCTTATGCAAAAATCCTATAAAATCAATCCCTTGTTCTACAGGCGCGATTCTCTTTTTAAACGGATGTAGATCCAGCGCGAGTTTTTCTTTACAGAATTCATTAATCCGCATGAAATATTCATTGAGTTTCTTGGAACAGGGATCAAGGATCACAAAATCATCCACATAACGATAATAATACTTGGCCCTTAAAGTATGTTTTACAAACTGGTCCAACACGTCAAGATAAACATTGGCAAAAAATTGGCTGGTCAAGTTTCCGATGGGCAAACCGCGCTCTCGCGGCGCTTTCCAAAGGCTCTTATGCGCGGGGACACGGTCAAACGCTTCTTCTGTAGATTTGCGGAAACAATTTTCCTTAGGGTCATGGAAAAGCACTTGCTCTGTCAGGTCATACAGCCATTGTTCTTTGATTCGGGGCTTTAATAAACCAAATAATATTGTTTTGTTAATACTGACAAAGAAACTTCGCACATCCCCTTGCAGGTAATAGGCTGATTTGTTCCAATTGCGCGTAATACTTCTCATTCCAGCCCAAAGGTAGTTGGAACCATCCAAAGTCCCTCGTCCTGGAATACAGGCAAAGCTATTGCGGATAAAAGATGGACAAAATCGCGGGGCAAGACGATTATAAATCACATGGTGGACAACACGGTCACGAAACGTGGCCGCCCAAATTTCTCGGATTTTTGGCTGTTCCACAACAAACGCAATACTGCGGCTAATTTTATAATTGCCTGAAATAAGGTCCTCATACAAATCAAAAAGATTCTTTTCAAGTTCAAATTCAAATGCTATCGCATGTATAGACCTCCTCTTGCCTTTGCGACAGTCAAAATAGGCGTTTACAAGTTCTTCAAATGTTAGTTCCATGATCAATTCCATAAAAAATTTAACCCCCCGCGGGATTTCATCACCGGACGCAACGGACGTAGTTCGCATTGGTCTTATTGTTGTTGTTCAAGTATCCGTTCGAGTTGAAGTTCCACGCGTTCGTAGTATTGTTCTCCGTGGACGACCAGTACGGCCCTCGAACACAGACACACGGCGCGACAGGCTTCTTTTTATTCAATAAACCGGTTACCCAGCTCTTGAACCCGCTTTTGACCAAGGCCAATCACGGATATGAGTTGCGACAAAACGCAACTGGACCTATCCCGAGATGACTCGCTCGCTGAAGGCCGCCGTAACAACCCTCATTCTGGCTTTCCCGCAAGGGATTAAAATATTATTACATCTTATTGGACGACTTCTTCCAGCCCTCCGCCTGGCGTGCCAGCGATTCAATCATTTCCGCCAACCCTGCATAGTGTTTTTTCGACAGAATATGCATGTCTTGAGACAGACGGATCAAAAGTTCCACGACCAAGATCCTCTCAAGAATTTCATTGATGATTTGAACTTTTTGTTCATTGCTATTGGCCCGGTAAATCAGCACGATGACAGAAACAATCTCATCCCTGAGCTTTTGGCCTAGCGTATATTTATGGTCTCTTGGGAAATCCTTAGTGACCAGCATGACACGACCAAGGAGCTCATAACTTAATTTATAAATCGGTAAATGCTGATAACGGGCCATGGTGTCCTAAAAAAATTCCCTGCGCCTTCGGCGCAAGTTTAAAAAACAAATAATCAAATAATCAAATCATCAATATCTCCGGACGCAACGGACGTAGTTCGCATTGGTCTTAGTGTTGCCGTTCAAGTATCCGTTCGAGGTGAAGTACCACGCGGTCGTAGGAAAGTTCTCCGTGGACGACCAGTAAAAATATGTCGTGGTATTATCTACATGAAAACCACCAATAGTTACTTTGTTCTGATAAAGCAGATTAAGTTCCATCTTTGCCGGCAAATACCATGTGTGTGCTGATCCCGTAGCATAAGTCATGTTATCGCACCATTGGGCTGCCAATGTATCTGTATATGCCACAAGGTTTGAGGTATTTGTACCACCATAATATTCATCCGTAGCATGACCCGTTAGACCGTATTCTTTACTGCCTCCGGTAGCATTATCCGCGTAGGCCTTTGTCACAGAATCCGTTCCGCCGGCGCCCGTACAGCTTGAGTCTGTACATCCACCAGGAGTTGTAAAATACTGGTGCCCATTTAATGTCCCCACATAAATCTGGTTCGCTATCCAGCACGACTGGCCAACAATGCAGTCCGCCGTCTGATTAACAATATTCCAATAAGAACCCGCTTTCATCAAGGTAATGGTCGCTATATTCTGGCCTTGCATTTCCAAAGAACCCAATAGATTCGGGAAGGTATCCGCGCCATTGGCCGTAATGGTCAAAGACTGCGGGACTTGGCGCGCGATCGTAATGGTAAAACCGTTATTCAAACCTGAAAGTGCCGGTAAATTAATTGTCCCCGCGGCGGCATCGGTATATGTAAAATAAACCCCGTTTGAAGCGCTGGTGATCGAATTATATGGCGTTGTGGTAATATTGACCGTGCTGACAGTGCTCGCGCGAATATTGCCCACGACATCTAAAGTAGCCCCTGGAACCCATGTTCCTATTCCAACATTTCCATTCATAACAGACATTGCCCCTTCACCAGTTCCATTGACAAAAGATGTACCGATGCCAACGTTCCCGTTTACAATCTCCCCAATAGCTCTGACAGTGCCCTGCACGTCTAATATCTGGCCAGGATTAACGCTTCCAATGCCGACGTTGCTGGTCGTATTGATCCCGACATTACCAGTGATCCAATATCCACCACCACCCGCCGGCCAGGAAGTATTATTGACTCCTCCCAGCGTGATTCCAGCTGCACCCGCGATGAGACCTGTGCCCCTCACTGTCCCTTGCACATCCAGCACTTGACCTGGCCATGCAGAACCGATACCCACATTGCCACCACCATTAATAATTAAATTTCCACCGGCCGCAGTCCATGTGCCGATGCCCACATTACCGTTGGCCACCACTAATGCGACCTGAGGCGTCGAGGTACCGATGCCTATTTTCATATTAACGTTGGTATTGAAAGGAATATATGAAGCGGCTGCGGTCAAAGAAAAAACAATGAAAAGAAACCCAATAATAATAAAACTTATCATTTGGCTCCAGAAGGAAGGCTTCTGTTTGAGTTTTTTCTCAGACATAGAAATATTCGTCATTCCTGCTAAATTTAAGTAGGTTAGAAATCGCTGTGCCCGGATGTATATCATCGACATTAAAGCGGCTGTGAGGAATTGATAAATAATTGGCTAAATGTCTTAGGGGAAAATGAAACAGAGAGTATAAAAAGAAAAGCTGTAATTTTAAATATGTTACGAGGACTACGCGGGGAATGTAATAAAAATAAGTGCCTGCCTGCCTGCCTGCCTAGGATGCGATCAAGGGGGCTTAACGGATGGTTTG
>CAZKUL010000169.1:0-4518 GCA_964555945.1 uncultured Planctomycetales bacterium | reverse complement strand
TAACCCGCCTATTAAGGGACGGTTTAGAACCGTCCCCTACGTCTAAAATAAAATCGAACCGAAAAGGGTTGTCAGGGTGGACCTTGATGCCCTTTAATAGGGTTGGATTATACTCTGGGCTTAAATGGACCATGACCCCGGGTGTGGGCAAACGGAGTTCTTGGGCGCCGAGTGGAGGGCACGGTCCGATGGTATTAACCAGAAACACTATCAGTATTACGATGCGTTTCATATCACAAGTGTATACTATATATTCTTCCATAACAAGAGTTGAAGGGCATTTTTGAGAAAGCGCTTTCCGACGGTGAAGTTGAAACTATCCGTAGAGACGCCATTTATGGCGTCTTGATAAAAGAACCCAAATGCGGCGGTATTGTTTCGATGGTAGAGATAAACAACGATTATTAAGAGACGCCATCAATGGCGTCTCTACGAAAAAAATTGTATTTAATTGACACTCCCCTGGGCTTATGTCAGACTTTTTTGATGACTGTAAAATGGGGTGTAGTACTATATAGTTTTGGTATCTTGTTATTCTTCTCCACGGCGTCGCGTGCGGACCAAGCCCAGCTGCCGAAAACCGCTGCCATGACCACTCCATTAAATGACCAGGACTTTGGTTACCAGATCATCATGAAAGCTGCCCATGAAAGCTTGGGGCAAGGTTTTTCCGAGGAGCCACATGTGCCCCGCCTGGATTCCATCAATGTGGACTTAGACCGCCTGGAGGGTCAATTGCGCGGACGTAAGGAGAATTATGTAAAGATCGTCCCATCGCCCCCATCAAGTGCTCCTGCGCCGGCATTGATCAGCACGCCTTCACCACCGCCACCGCCCTGGTGGAAGAAGGTCAATATCCATGGAGATGTGGAGACCTTGCTGGCGCGTCATTTATATGGCTCAGAGCGTTATAGCGAAATCAAAAATCAGGTCATGTTGGATGGGACCGGTGAGATCAACGATTCCTTGCACTATCGCGTCAGCGGGCGCGTTTATTATGACGCTGCTTATGACCAAGGTTATTATCCAAAAGCTGTGGATCGTGACCAAAAGACCCTGGCGGAGCTCAGGGACACCTATATTGATTATTCCCTGGGCCCTTGGGATTTGCGGCTCGGCAAGCAGGAAATCGTTTGGGGAGAATCCGCGGGGGTTTTTGTGGCGGATGTGGTGAATGCTGAAGATCTCAGAGAGTTTTTGCTTCCTGATTTTGATCTGATCAGGATCCCGGAATGGGGTTCGGATTTGGAATATACGCACAATAATTTCCATTCCGAATTTGTTTTTATTCCTGTTCCCCAGGTTAATAAGTTGGGCCTTCCGGGATCGGAATTCGCTTTTCCTTATCCAGTGCCTCCGGGGAGCCCTTACAACATTGAAGAAGCTAAAAAGCCGGGAGCCAGCTTTGAAAATGCCAAGTATGGGGCTCGTTTTTCCTACCTGTTGGATGATTTGGACCTGGGCGCATTCTACCTCCATAGCTGGACGGAGAATCCGGTCTTTTATCGCAGCATCGATGATACAGGCACATTTGATTTTGCACCGGCCTATAAGCGGCTCGATACCCTGGGCGCCACATTTTCTGACACCTTTGCGGATACGGTGGTGCGGGGGGAAATGTCGTATAATCGAAATAATTACTTTTCTACTTCAGATCCTTTCTCTGACGGGGTTTCCCGAAGCGATTCCATGGAATACGCGCTCGGTGCTGACCATACCTTTTTTGAAAAGAATATCGTCGGTATCCAGTTTATTCAAAATGTCATTTTTGATTACAACAGGTCCTTTGTTAATGAACGGTCTGTCAGTAATTACGCCTCTTTAAGCTGGCAGCGTGATTTCCTGAACCATAAGCTGACCACTGAGTTCTTCACCATCGCCGGTTTAGAGGACCCGGATTTCATGTACAGGCCGGACATCAAATATAATGTGACCAACAATTGGCAAATCAAGCTGGGGCTGGATATTTTTTCTGGACATCCTAACGGCCTATTTAGTGAGTTTAGAAATAAGAGTCGTTATTATTGTGAATCAGATTTAAAGTTCTGATATAATTATATTTTTAAAAGGGACCGAATTTTAATCGGAGGGATGGATGAAGGTTGTTGAAGTACGCAAGGCCGTAAAAAAGTATCAATTAGGCAAGGTCTGGGTTACGGCATTAAAAGGGGTCGATGTCACTGTTGAATCCGGTGAGTTTATGGCCTTGGCCGGACCTTCCGGCAGCGGGAAGACGACCTTGTTAAACCTTATCGGTGGGTTGGAAAAACCCTCCTCGGGGTCTATTTGCCTTAATGGAACGGATTTAGCCGGTCTTACCCATGATGCCCTGGCCACGCTGCGCGCGCGCCAATTGGGCTTTGTATTTCAGAACTTCAATCTTCTTCCCGTATTGACAGCCGTGGAAAATGTCGAGTATCCCTTATTGCTGTCCGATAAGTTCGCTGCGGATAACAAAAGGCTCATGGCCCAACAGGCCCTTGAAAGGGTTGGTTTGGGGTCTCATTTAAATCATAAGCCCCTGGAGATGAGCGGCGGCCAACGGCAACGGGTCGCGATAGCCCGGGCCATGGTTGTCCAACCGACCATTGTGCTGGCTGACGAACCTACCGCAAACCTGGACCATAACACGGGTTTAGAAATTTTAGCGTTAATGAAAGAAATAAATAAGTCTTCAAAAACGACGTTCATTTTTTCCACCCATGACCAGAAGATCATTGATATGGCTGATCGTGTCGTGCGCGTTTGGGATGGGACTATCATAGGATGATATGCTGACCCTGACGATTGCCCTACGTAATATTTTTCGCCACAGGATACGGACCATCATTACCCTCTCAACGATCGCCTTTGGCTGCACGGCGATCATTTTTGTTAATGGTTTTTTTGAAGATGCCCTTTTGCACATGAGGGAAGGCTACATTAAGGCCTTGACCGGGCATCTGCAGGTTTGTAAGGCAGGCGCCTTTGACAAAGGGATGGCCAAACCCTTTGATTACATCATTGATAATCCCCACGAAATCCTCGCAGTGATCGAACATACGCCGGGGGTCCGCCTTACCAGCAGCAGGTTGATTTTTTCAGGTTTACTTAGCACAGGAGATAATTCAGTTTCTTTTTTGGGACAGGGCGTTGAGCCTGAGAAGGAACCTACGACCATTGTTCGGAGTCAGGAGGATATGATCAGGATCATGCGCCGCAAGGATTATTTTAACCCTGATGTTGGGGGCGCTTTTATTGATCAAGGGGAAGCCTTAGCCAAAGGAGATACCTATAGCGTCATTCTCGGCAAGGGTCTGGCGAAAAGCTTGGATGTGAAGACAGGAGATAATGTCACCTTGATGACCAATACTGTGGGCGGCTCTATTAACGCTGTGGATGCCAAGACCAAGGGCATATTTTACACCTCATCCAAAAGTTTTGATGATATTGGCCTGAGGGTACCGTTGATCATGGCCCAGAAACTTTTACGGACCGAGGGCATCAATAATATTGTTGTGCGTCTGTTTAAAACCGAAGATACGCAGCTCATCAAAGAAAATCTTGAAGAAGCTTTTAAAGCACACCACTGGGACCTTGAGATAAGAACGTGGGATGAACTCAATGATTTTTATCCTAAGACAAAGATTTTCCTTAATCAGCAATTATTTATCCTTGAGCTGGTCATGGGTGTTGTCGTTTTATTGAGTATTTTTAGCACCATGAATATGGTTGTCCTGGAGAGGACCGCCGAGATAGGGACGCTCATGGCCCTGGGGACTAAAAAAAGCGGGGTCATCAAGCTCTTTATGTACGAAGGGCTCATCCTGGGCTTATTGGGTGGATTGATCGGCGTGGCCGCAGGTTATGTTTTGGTCCATCTTATCTCAGCGGTGGGTATCACCATGCCCCCTTCCCCAGGATTGACTTTTAACTGGCTGTCCCAACCCAAGCCAGCCATATCAAGTTATGTTTTCGTGTTCTTTTTGTCTGTTTTTTCGGCTTTTATTTCTTCCACGTTTCCGGCCTATAAGGCCTCAGAACTGGAAGTGGCAACAGCTTTGCGGGGAACGGCGTAACGTTTTAAACAGGAGACAGCGATGATAAAATTGAGTTGTGTATGGGTATGCGCCTTTATATTATTTTCTTTCTCCGGTATTGCCAAGGCCCAAGATGCGCCTTCGGCGGTCGATATATTGATTAAATCCGACACTATCCGCAATCCTCAAACGGATTACATCACTCAAGTCAAGATCACAAACATTAAACCGGGGCGTGAAGATTCGGTATCCACCTATGAAGTGATGATCAGCGGCAGGGACAAGACTATAAGCCAGACATTGAGTCCAGCCATTGACAAAGGCAGGACCATGCTGATGCTGGGTAAAGATGTGTGGGTTTATTTGCCTAATCTTTCCAAACCGTTGCGTATTTCCCTCAGCGAGCGTTTGGTGTGATTGGTATCTAATGGCGACATTGCCAGGGCCAATTTTACAGGCGTCTATAACCCGACCTTGACACGTACGGAACACATTGAGG
>CAZKUL010000168.1:0-4526 GCA_964555945.1 uncultured Planctomycetales bacterium | reverse complement strand
CGCACATAGGCCATGGTCGTTGATACGGCGCGACCTTCGGTGCCTTTATAAAATTCTTCAAAGAGCTCTTCCGACGGCGTTTTTAAGGGCGTGCTCTCGGTACGGCGTAAAGGTAAGGCGCCTCCCAGGGCACTGCGGCGCTGGCGCAAATATTGCATCTCCGGTGAATCTTCAGCCGGTTTATAAAAAGGCGCCTTAGCGACCTCTGCGTCTGAAATGGGGATGTTAAAACGGGAACGGAATTCTTTGAGTTCCTGGTCATTAAGCTTTTTCTGGTTATGGGAAATATTCTTGCCCTCACCGGATTCGCCCAAGCCATAGCCTTTGATGGTCTTGGCCAGGACAACCGTCGGTGCGCCTTTATATTCCACTGCCGCTTTGTAGGCAGCATACACTTTTTCAGGATCATGGCCACCGCGGCGCATTTCAGCCAGTTGCTCATCAGAAAGATGGGCCACCATTTCAAGCAAACGGGGGTCTGTGCCAAAGAATCTCTCGCGGATATAAGCCCCTGAAGAGACAGAATATTTCTGGAATTCACCGTCAACGATTTCTCCCATGCGGCGGGCCAGGAGGCCTTCGGTATCTTTCTCCAGAAGCGTATCCCAATCTTCACCCCAGATGACCTTGATGACGTTCCAGCCGGCCCCGCGGAACAAGGCTTCTAATTCCTGGATGATCTTGCCGTTGCCGCGGACAGGACCGTCCAAGCGTTGCAAATTACAATTGATGACAAATATCAAATTATCCAATTTTTCCCGGGAGGCCATGGTCAGGGCGCCCAAGGATTCAGGTTCGTCGGATTCGCCATCGCCCATGAAAACCCAAACTTTATTATCATCTTTGGCCTTGAGTCCCCGGTCTTCCAGGTAACGGTTAAAGCGGGCCTGATAAATACCCATGATCGGGGCCAGTCCCATGGATACCGTTGGGAACTGCCAGAAACTTGGCATGAGCCATGGATGCGGGTAGGAAGACAGGCCGCCGCCTTCAGCTAATTCCCGGCGGAAATTACACAAATTGGTTTCTGACAAGCGGCCTTCCACAAAGGCACGGGCATAAATACCAGGGGAGGCATGTCCTTGAAAATACACCAAATCCCCGTTATTGGTCTCTGTGCGTCCACGGAAAAAATGATTAAAGCCTATCTCATAAAGGGTGGCGGAAGAGGCATAGGTCGAAATATGCCCGCCGACACCTTCGGCAAGTTTATTGGCCCGCACCACCATGGCCATGGCGTTCCAACGGACGATGGATTTGATGCGGCGTTCCAGTTCACGGTTGCCTGGAAAAGACGGCTGCTTGTCTTTGGAAATGGTATTGATATAGGGAGTATTGTAGGTAAAAGGAAGAGTCACCCCTGATTCCTGGGCCCTGATTTGAAGCTGCTGTAATAGGTATTGCACCCGGTCAGGTGTTCCGCTATTAAGGACATAATCGAGGGACGCGAGCCAATCCTTGAGCTCCACATCATCCATCACCAGATTTTTCTTTACATTGACGTCGTCACTCATAAAACACTCCTAACTCATTCCCTCTTTAGATTGAAACATTCCCTCCCCCTTGAGGGGAGGGCTAGGGAGGGGGTATTATATTGGTGCCGGAGGAGAGATTTGAACTCTCAAGGCTTTCGCCATACGCTTCTGAGACGTACGCGTATACCAATTCCGCCACCCCGGCAAACTTTCTAAAAAAATTGTGGAAGTTTGCCCACCCAGCAGTGGAAGCTTCCTTATAATAATTTTTTTAGTTCACAAATCAGATCAACAAGACTTTCAGTATAGTCGTATGGAATTTGTATGTCAACAAGAAGACATAACATTCCCTGTTGCTTGCTCGGCAAACCTAAGTTATCATAATTCATGCCCATCACTTTTCAAACATCGGCGATTGCTATAGCTCAGATTTTTGCCATGGGGACTTTGGGTTTTTATTTGGTGCGCTCTGGCATGATCCACGAGTCAGGCCTTAGGCTTTTATCCCATCTAAGTGTCAATTTGTTCTTTCCGTTGTTTATCTTTTACCAGATCGTTACGCATTTTGACGCAGGGCGCATGCCTTTTTGGTGGGGATTTCCCCTGATTAATATTAGCCTGGTACTGACCGGTTTGTTAGTGTCCTTCCTGCTGGCCATGCGCCATCAAGGTCCTCTTAAAGATGAGTTTCTGGCCGTGTCGTCCCTACACAATGCTGGTTATATTCCCTTATTAATCATGATGTCCCTGCCGTTGGGCGCATGGGAGGGCCAAGCTTATAGCTGTGTCATCCTTTCGATCATTGGCTTTGATACCTGCTTGTGGTCCCTGGGAGTTTGGCTTTTAACAAAGGGAAAATCCTCGCGCATCGATTTAAGAAAAATGATCAACCCTCCCTTATTGAGCATGTCTGCAGCCTTGGTTATAGTCCTCATCTTTGGTCCGGGCGTTATCCCGGAAGTCGTTTTGAAACCCATCAAAACGTTAGGGGATGCGGCCATGGCCTTGGCCATGATTGTCATCGGCGGAAACTTAAGCTTATCAAGCCAGACCCGGATACCCTGGCCCCAGGTAACGGGAGTTGTTTTGATTAAATTAATCGTTTTACCCCTGATGACCTTGGTGGTACTATCTATCTTTAAGTTAAATCCTTTATTAAGTTTCGTTGCGATCATCCAGGCCTGTATGCCAAGCTCGATCACACTTTCCATCATCGGCCGCAATTATGAAACAAAAAACCAGGATTTTATCAACCAGAGCATTTTTGCAACGCATCTATTGAGCATCATAACAATCCCCGTCTTTTTAGGGTTATATGGTAAATTGATTTCGACGTAATGTCGAAATCATCCTGAGCCTTAAAGCGAAGGATCTCTTATGACAATCATCGCCACCAACAAAAAAGCCTATCACAATTATATACTCCAGGAAAAATGGGAGTGCGGCATCGCTTTAAACGGCGGGGAGGTCAAGTCCCTGCGCGCCGGTGGGGCCAGCTTTACCGATGCGTTTGCCCATATTGATAAAGGTGAGCTTTATCTTTATAATCTCCATATCACCCCCTATGAACAGGCAAGCTACCTTAATGAAGAACCCGCCCGCCCGCGTAAACTGCTGATGCATGCCAAAGAGATTGAGAAGATCAATGGTCATTTGACGCGTAAGGGATTGACCCTTATCCCAACCAAGATTTATTTTAATAAAAAGGGCTGGGCCAAGGTGGAGATCGCCGTAGGCCAAGGTAAAAAATTGTATGACAAGCGTCAGGATCTCAAAAAACGTGAAATTAAAAGAGAAATTGACCGTTCGATTAAAAGCAGGAATTAGGTCATGAAAACAAATCTCTCTAAAACTCATCTTTACGGGGCCAATCTATCCAGGGCCGCATTAAAAGGGGCCAATTTATCCTTAAAAAATCTGTCATGGGCCAATCTCTCCGAAGCTGATCTCTCAATGGCTGATTTGTCCAAGGCAACCATGCCAGGAGTTAATTTGTGCGGGGCCATGTTGCTAAAAGCAAATTTGTCCAAAGCTAATCTCTGCGGGGCCAATTTGTGCGGCGCCAACCTGACAAAAGCCAATTTATCCGGTGCTGATTTGACGGGTGCTAATTTGTCCGGCGCCAATCTAGTGGAAGCCAATTTAGTTAAGGCCAATTTGACAGGCTGCCGGTTGAACGGTGCTAATTTATCAAAGGCAAAGGTGTCTGGTGCTGTGCTCACTGTTGAGTCCCTGTGCTTCTCTGATGATACCCTCGATTTAAAAGGCGCCCTATTATCCGCAGAGAAATTACATAAGAATCCAATTCAACTCCAAGGTCTCAAGTACCCTGTCGTGATGACCAAGCTAAATATAAAGATTGATCGTGAATATCATCAAGCGGCAGAATGGTTTAAATTCAATGACGCTCAAATGATTAAAATGTTTGGGCCTCATGGTCTGAAATGGTGGAAAATATACAAACCGATTTTAAAGGACCTTCATAAAGACCATTGTCGATAGAGAATGAGTGTTCCTGTTCTGGGTCAATGTCCCCATCCACCCTCCAATGCATCATTTGCTTAAAATGCCTATTTGAGGTATATTATACATGTAGCTGTTCTTTCTAATGGGGGTGATTGGTTTCGACTTGTGTTAGTCGGGTATAGGTCGCGTGTCGAGGAAGCTTGGTAGGCCTCGTAAAATAATCTAAGCAAAAACTAAATAACACTAACTCTAAAAAGTTAATGTTCAGCGATGCTGTCAATGGTTTCACAGGTGTTGCTCCAATGGGTGGCGTTGTTAAGGCCCCTGTTGCGATGATGCCTGTAGCTGTTGGCCTCGCTGGCTAAGCCTTAGTTACAACGTAACTAAGCCCGTTTACTTACAACGCCTGCTAGTAGGATAAACGGTCATGAGCAGGCTGGCTTTCATGTCTGCCTTTAGCATGGAAGCAAGACCTTAAAGGCTGGTCCCAAAACAATCCTGTTTGCCGGAGGGTGAGGGATAAGAGAAAAGTAGACAAAATACACATGTAGACGCTTATATTACGAGACTCAAGGACCCGGGTTC
>CAZKUL010000167.1:0-4633 GCA_964555945.1 uncultured Planctomycetales bacterium | reverse complement strand
TGGGTTTGGAACCCACCCCTACATTGTTTTTGTATAGCGCTAGATAATCTTCTTCCAGCATGACCTTTAAATGACCTTCTACGACATAGGCTGTTTGATTGTGTTCGTAGACAGCAGACTTTTCTGGCACGATCCAGACTTTATTGAAGGTGTTCACAGGGACTTGGCTTGTGCCATACATTTTTTGGGCCTTTGTGTAGACCCTGTTCCAGAATTCTTTACCCAATGCCTTCTGCGGGTCAATTTAGGGAAGCTGTTAACTGTTTTAGAAAATAATCCTGGGCCAACAAATCACGTCCCATGGCTGTTTGCCCCAAGGTTTGGGGGATCATGCGGTCCTTCTCATAGGGAGAAAGGTTGACCCAAATATCTTGATTAGGGATGGTCAAAGAGGCAAAGAAATACTTGATCATGCGGTCAGATTCATCCTTCAGCGCTTGGGCCGATAGATGGGATTGGCCTGGATCGACAATGAAATCAAATAAGAACGGATTGTCCTTATGGACAGTCAAACCTTTAATCAAGGCCGGCTCAAAACTGGGGCTAACCGAAACCAATGCCCCAGGAACAGGAAGGTCCCCGGTACTGAAGCTTTGGGCAAAGACAGGCGTACAGGTACTTACAACAAAAGAAAGGCAAACTAATGAAGCAATAAGGCGTTTAAACATTTACTCTCCTTGGTTGAAAATTAGAAATGATTGTAAAATGACAGGAATTAAAGGCTTTTTCAACTTAGGAGTATGTTAAAAGGTAACATATTAAGACGGTATGTGCAAATTTTTTTATACGCCAAAATAGTTGCCTATTAAATCCAGTTTAATGTTGAAAATAAGTCGTGCCTGTCACGACTTATTGTCACGACTTATTGTCACGACTTATTTAACCGGCTAGGATTAAATCTAAATATTGGGGATAGCGCTTTTTGATGGTTTCTTTGATCAAGCGATGCTCCTCTGTGCTTAATTGAGGGTCGGTTTTGGTCAGGATGATGGCGTCTTCGCGGGCTTTTTCCAGGACTTCGATTTGGGTGATGGGATTGGCCATTTTAAGCTCATTGAGACCATGCTGATGGCGGCCGAAATAATGGCCGGGGCCGCGGATCTTTAGGTCTTGTTCGGCGATCTTAAAGCCGTCTGTGGTTTGGACAATGGCTTCCAGGCGCAGTTTGCCCTCCTGCGTCAGAGGGTCGCCCACTAGGACACACAGGGCATTTTGCGCGCCCCGGCCGATGCGTCCGCGTAGTTGATGCAATTGGCTCAAGCCAAAACGTTCGGCATGCTCAATAACCATGACATTGGCATTGGGGATATCGATGCCTACTTCCAGAATTGTTGTAGCCACTAAGATGTCCAGTTCGTGCTTTTTGAATTGGCCCATCACAGCATCCGCCTCTGGGCGTGCCATTTGGCCGTGCACCAGACCCACCCGTAATCCCTGGAATTCAAATTTTTGTAAATGGATAAACATATCCTTAGCAGCTTTTAAATCCAGCTTTTCGCTCTCTTCAACCAAAGGATAAATGATATAGGCTTGGGTACCTTTAAGCACGAGCTCTCTGACTTTTTGATACACCGCCGATGCCTTTGTGGTGGAGAAATGATAGGTTTTAACGGTACCCCGTCCGGAAGGCAACTCATTGATCACTGAAACATCCAGGTCACCATAAAGTGTGAGGCATAATGTGCGGGGTATGGGTGTGGCGGTCATGATGAGAATATCAGGATTAGACCCCTTTGCCGTCAATAGCGCCCGTTGATTGACACCAAATTTATGCTGTTCATCGATAACAACAAAGCTCAAATGCTTAAATGCAACTGTTTCCTCTAATAAGGCGTGGGTGCCTATGATGAGATCAATGTCCCCTTCTTTAAGCCTTTGATAGATCGACTTTTTTTCCTTTGCGGTTGTGCTGCTTATCAGTAACGCTGATCGTAAATCTTTGAAAGGCCCCTGACCTAATAATTTCTGAAAATTCAGGAAATGCTGTTGGGCCAATATCTCTGTCGGGGCCATGATGGCTGCTTGCTTGTTATTGGCCTTAGCGACGATACATCCCCAAAAAGCCACGACCGTCTTGCCGCTGCCCACGTCTCCCTGGACCATCCGCAGCATAGGCCGGGTCAAGGCCATATCTGTGCTCATCTCTGCTATGGCCTTATTCTGGGCACCAGTTAATTGAAAAGGAAACGAGGCTTTGTATCTGTCCTTGATGCTGTTATCAATCTTGTGGGCTATTCCAACTTTATGCACGATGCTAAAGCGCCTCAATATCACGCAAATTTGAAACAGGAAGAATTCTTCGAAAGCAATACGGTCAATGCCTTTTTGCTGATGAAGGGCATTGGCAGGAAAATGGATCTGACGGATGCTTTCGGCGATTGGGTTTAACTGATGTTTAAGACGGATTGTCTTCGGGATTATGTCTTGAAGTTGGGCTGCATGCAAATTTAAGCAGGCATCAATCAATTTCCGCAAATAACGCTGGTTAATGCCACGGGTTAGAGGATAGACGGGCACGATGCGTCCCATATTTAGACTTCGGTCCTCTGAGCTTATGAGTTCAAAATCAGGGACCACCATTTGCAGGCGCTTGTTAAAAATATCGATCCTGCCATAGAGAACGATCTCCTGCCCTTCTTTAAAGACTTTATCGAGATACGGTTGATTAAACCAGACGCAGGAGATCCTGCCGCTTTTGTCGCCAACAGTCACTTCAACGGCCTTGTTTTTGGAATAGAAATTGCGGCGACAGGTCAATACTTGTCCGCAGATGGTTTGAGTTTCTCCCACTTGGACCATGGCAATGGGCGTAAATTGGGAGCGGTCCTCATAGCGGTGGGGGAATAAATACAGCAGGTCTTCAACTGTATTGACGCCTAAATTAACCAATAACTTGGCCTTGGCAGGGCCGACACCTGTGATGAATTGGATGGGGATTTCGCTTAGGGGTTGAGGCATGAATAAATTATACTACGCCCCCTAATCACAACAGCAATTTTTGGCAGTTATTTTGTATTGGTCGTGATAACGCACCCAATCCTGTGCGGCGCCGGGGATTTCATCGCGGCCTTTGGCTGTCAGGTCCAGGAAATTATAGGTGGTGTTCATGAGGTCTATGCCGCGCGCATAGGAAGAATAGGTGTGGTAGATTTGGCCGTCTTTGTCCTTGTAAAAAGCGCTCACACCCTCCCGTTCATCGATATCCATGTCTAAAGGCGCATAATTATAGATGGCTGTGCCTTGCTTGCGCTGCTGTGGCGTGAAGGATACGTTAAAATCGAAATTGAAATCAGTCTTGTTTGAGGAAACCCATTTGAATTTCCAGCCCATGCGCTTTTTGAAAGGTTCGATTTCTTTGAGGGGCGCACGAGAAATCACGGCAAAGGCCGTGTCGCGTTGGCCAAGATGGATGCTGGCGCTGTCGTAATGGTCGGCCCAAAACGAACAATGCGCGCAACCCTCCCCCCAACTAGGGCCGAACATGAAATGATAGACAATGAGCTGGCTTTTGCCGCTGAAAAGATCAGCGAGCGACACCTTCCCTGTCGGCCCTTCAAAAATATATTCCTTGTTTATCTTGACCCAAGGCAGCTTGCGGCGCTCAAGATTCATAGCATCACGGGCTTTAGAGAATTTCTTTTCTTTGACGAGCAGTTTCTTGCGGGCCTTAAGCCATTCTTTTTGTGAGACAACTTTGCGGTTTTCGATGCCCTGGACGGTTTTAATTTTCGGCATTAGGCCTTTCCTTTACGCATCATGAATCAGTTGATTCAATATGTCACAATTATTTTAGATAAGGTTTGGCTATTTTGCTATTTACTGAACAGTTAATCCGCCCTTTACGGTCAAACCGCCTGTAACAGTTAAAACAGGTGGTTTTGGAGCAGCAACTCCAGTGTACGCATAAAGCTGTGCCACGTCAGAGGATGACAAAGCACGGTTGTAGAAGCGGACGTCATCAATACTCCCAGCATAATATAAATTATTTCCATTTGAGGAGGCAATATTCACAGCCTGTGCAGTAGTCTGTATGGTAATAGCTGCGGGTTCAGTGTCCTCTAAAGTTCCATCAATATATAACTTGACATTAGAACCATCCCATGTCCCAACTAATTGATGCCAAGCGCCATTATTAAGCGCAGGCGCATAACTTGCCTTGTACCATCCACTCCCATCATCAACTTCAAATCGAGTATTGCCTGTTTGCAAAATCACCTCATAAGATGAACCCGCATGGCTTCCTCCATCATTTTTACCAAACATCTCACAAAGTGTAGAATCTGTTGTATTAAACCACAATGCTGCGGTCATATTGGCTGGAGTTAATGATGCATTACTGGCGATATTTATATGTTGACTCGACGCATTAAAACTCATCGCCCCTATGCCTATTTTACCAGCTACATACGCTGGACTGCTTACGCAAGTGCCTGTATTTGTGTTCCCACTAGAATCAGGCGTTGTTCCTGAACATGTTCCAGAAGATGCTTCGTCAAATTTCCACCAGCCCACTAATCCAGTAGTAATATCCGCATAGCAAGGGATGTTTTGAAAAAAGCTGAATACAAAAAATAAAAATATTAAAACAGTTCTTAAGGAATTATGTTTGGTTTGGTTTGGTTTGGTTTGGTTT
>CAZKUL010000166.1:0-4644 GCA_964555945.1 uncultured Planctomycetales bacterium | reverse complement strand
ATAGCATATATAAACTAATAATTGTCAGCAGAAAATTGGGTAGCTTTTTTAGGGCCGTATTAGCTTTAGATAACTTCAGCGAATCAGCTTTTTTCTATTTACGATTATATAAATAATGAAACACACAAGAAAAAATAATATTGGTACCCACCAACATCCTACTATAAAAAATCCAGCGGAAATTCCAAGAAAGGCCCAGATAAAAAATATATACCCTAATATTTTCATACGTTAAACATCTCTTAATCCGTTTAGCATTTTCGAGAAAATATATAATCTGTGCAACCCTCTATAACTTTAATTCAATTTATTAATCAAGCTTACTACCAAGGCCAGTCTATTTAATCAATTTATCATATTCTCTATGTGTGCCCATCCATAACCAGACAATGTCCCCAGCTTCAGATTCAACCCCTAAAGCTCTGTGGCCCAATCCAACCCGTATAGACCAATACCTTTTAACTTTTTTGAAATGTAATGATGGATGGTTTGGATTTTGTTTGAGTAAACGAAAATTCTTATCGGCTAATAGCTGGATGGATTCTGGAAATGTGCAATAGCAATCCCAAAAGGAAGAGTCTGCAAAATGCTTCATAATTCTTTGCATTTACCCTTCTTATAGTGATCCAATGCTTTGGCAGCCATTGCATCAAACTTGCCCGCTTTAACATCTGACTCTATCTGTTTATCCCAAATGGCAGCATCAAACTTTTCAAACCAAGCCCTTAAAATGGAAAGCTTCTGTGGTGGCAATTCAGCTATGGCCTTTTCGATTTCTTTGACAGTAATCATTTATTCTCTCCTCTCGTTAATCATAAGTATATCCTAAAGCAGATTAACTGTCCATTTAACCGTAAATTCTCGCTAAAAACTCAATCAAACTCGTACAATACTGCATCCATCGGCCAGCCATAGGTCTCAAGGAAAATCATTTTTGACAGATTCTTCTAATTCGTAAGCACCAGGGGATAGTCGACTTTGACTATTTTGCCATCCCCTATATCCACGGTCACATAATGTTTGAGAATGTCCATGGCAATGACCCTGCCTTGTTCGCCTTCCGGGGTCTTGACCTTGGCGCCTATCTTGGGAAGGCTTCTGGCGAATTCGCGGTAAACCTGGTATTCATAGGCCATGCAGCACTTGACCCTGCCGCAGACGCCGGAGATTTTCTGGGGATTAAGGGGCAAGCCCTGGTCCTTGGCCATTTTAATGGACAGCGGGTGAAAATCTTTCATGTACGAGGAGCAGCATAATTCCCTGCCGCAGACGCCGTAACCGCCGACAATCTTGGCCTTGTCGCGAACGCCAATCTGCTTGAGTTCAATGCGGACCCGCAGAATTTTGGCCAGGTCCTTGACCAGATTGCGAAAATCCACCCTTCCCTCCGCCGTAAAGAAAATAATGACCTTGGTGGCATCGAAAGAATACTCTGCCTGGACGAGCTGCATATCTATTTTATTTTCACTTATCTTCATATTGCATGTTTTTAACGCATCAACAGATTTGATTTCGTTATTGACCACCTGCCTCAAATCCCCATCGCTGGCCAATCGGACGACCTTGCCGATCGCAGCCTCGGTCTTTCCCGTACAAACCTTGTCCGGATCAGAGATCACCTTTCCAAATTCCAGGTTCCGGTCCACTTCCAGAATGACCATCTCATGACGTTTGACCGCCACCTCGTTGGGGTCGACCCAAACGACCGGACGGTATTCACCTAATTTAATTTGCACTAATTGGCCCATATATGCTCCCTCAAGAGGCTCAAAGACATTTTGGTATTCAACTTTTCGTCCACGAGCTCTTTTGTTTGTACGATTTGGCGGAGAATCAGGGATAATTCCTCGATGTCCCGCGTACTGAATTTTTCCATGGTTTGCTGCAGAGGCGTATCCATCTGATGAACCGCCTGATTTGGCGAAAAGCCACATTTTATTAAAAGAACATCTCTAAAGAAACTAAATAATAATCGCAAGGCCTGGGTCGCCTCCGGTGGATTGCTTGACAACTCTTTAAGGAAATGTTCATTATTCCGGTTTAGGAGCATTTCATTGAATACCTTGCATCTAAAAAGAGTGATCTCCTGCTCAATTAACTTGCGTGCTTTTCCCAGGCACCCTTCTGAATAGCTGGCCAGGAATTGAGCCTCCTGCTCTTTGTGCCCCTCCTCCATCAACATCCGCGTAATGCGGTTGGAGGAAATAGGAAAAAATGGCACGAGATGGCAACGTGATTTGATCGTATCCAAATTGGCTTCCAACACGCTCGTGGTGAGCATCATCAAGGTATTGGGTGCAGGCTCTTCTAAAGTCTTCAGTAACGCATTGGCCGCCTCAGGGGTCATCAACTCAATATTGCGCATAATAAAGACCTTTGTCTTGCCTTCATAGGCCATGAGCTGCGCCCGGCTTAAGATAAATCGGATCTCTTCAATCTTGATACTGTCCATCTCATCATTGCCTATGATATGCACGTCGGGATGATTGCCAGACGCGATTTTCTGGCAGGGTGCGCATATCCCGCAGGGCGCAGCTGTTTGGCTTTCACAGTTGACCAATTGGGCCAAACTCAAAGCGGTCTGGGTCTTGCCGGAATCCTGGGGTCCTACCAATAAATAGGCATGGGCCAGGCGTTGATTGGCACGCAGACGCCGAAAACGGTCCATCACCGCAACATTGATTTGAGCTGAATTGATCATAGGCTTAATAAAGCATCAATAGAGAGTTTGACCCTTTTAAAGATTTCTTGCCTTTCCGCATCCACCTTGATGACCTTGATGCGCGCCGGGTACTGTTTACTTAACTGCAAATATCCATTGCGGACCCTTTTATGATAATCCAAAGAACGCGATTCGATGCGGTCCTTGGTGGCTCCGGCACGGCTTAATCCTTTATCAGGTTGAATATCAAAAAGGACCGTCAAATCAGGAGTTAAGCCCTTGGTGGCAAACTGTCCCAATTGTTCAATGCTTTTGACGTCGATGCCATTCCCATAACCTTGATAGGCAATGGTGGAATCCAAAAAGCGGTCACACAAAATGATTTTACCTGATTTTAATTGCGGCTCCAGGACCTCCTTGACCATCTGGGCCCGTGCCGCCATATAAAGCAAGGTCTCACACTCATCGCTCATGCTGCTGTTTACATCCAGAAGAAGCTTTCGGATATTCTCTGATATCTTCACCCCGCCCGGCTCGCGCAAGAGCATCACTGGCATTTTCTTGGATTTTAAATACTCCAGAACCAAAGCCGCCTGTGTGCTCTTACCGGAACCTTCCGAACCTTCAAATGTAATAAATTTACCATTCACTAGATCCATCTCCACGTTTGCCCATTCTTGCCGTCTTCGACTGTCACACCCTTTTCTTTCAATAAGGTGCGCAGCTCATCGGAGCGTTTGAAATTCTTGAGCTCGCGGGCTTGGGCGCGTTCTTCCAGTAGGTTTTTTAGGTCCTCTGGTAACTCCTTGTCCTTCTCCTGCAGGAACAAACCAAATATATTGCGTGCTAAATTCTCCAATATATCTACGGCGTGATAAATAACGCCTAAATAATTAGGGTCATCGGAGTTTTGGTCGATGTACATATTCGTATCATTGATCAGATTAAACAAAGCGGCCAAGGCTTTGGGCGTATTGAAATCATCATCCATCGCCTGCATGAATTCATGCTTGTACTTGTTGATAAACCCGGCTTGGACCGGCTCGATGGGCTTATCGCCGAGAAGGCCGGAAGCGCGGTAAAAAAGCACATCAAACTTGCCCAGCGCTTTACGGGCTTCAACGATTTTCTCCTCAGAGAAGTCGATATTGCTGGCATAATGTGAGAACAAAAAGAACATTTTAAGCTCATCGACTCTATATTTAGCCAGGGCCTGTTGGATGGTAATGAAATTTCCAGATGATTTGGCCATTTTCTGGCCGTTGATCGTAAGAAGCCCATGATGGATCCAATATTTGGCAAACTGCACTCCGGTTAAAGCCTCAGACTGGGCAATCTCATTTTCATGATGGGGAAAAATTAAGTCTCTTCCTCCGGCGTGAATATCCAGGGTATGGGTATGCAGATGTTTCATGCTCATGCAGGAGCATTCGATATGCCAGCCGGGACGGCCGCCGCCCCAGGGGCCGTCCCAAGTGGGCTCACCGGGTTTGGAAGATTTCCATAAAACAAAATCCAGGGGATCTTTCTTTTGAGAGTCTTTTTCTATGCGGACAGCTTCGTGCATCTTGTCAATACTCTGCCCTGAGAGCTTGCCATAATCTTTAAAGGCACGCACATCAAAATAGACATCCCCCCCAGGGATAAAATAAGCAAAACCCTTGTCAATGAGCCCTTGAATATGGGTGATCATGTCGGCAATATTATCAGTCGCCTTTGGCTCAACATCGCCGGGTGGCACGCCCAGGGCCTTTAGATCTTCCTCATAAAAACGTATTTGCTCTTCGCTCACATCCTGGGCCTTGCGTTTGGTCTCGATGGCCCGGTCAATGATTTTATCGTCGATGTCGGTGATATTGCGGACAAAGATGACATTAAAGCCGCGGAATTTAAGGTAGCGGCGGATAACATCAAATACATATAAACTTCGCGCATGCCCGATGTGAGAACGGTCGTAGACAGTCACACCACAGGTATACATC
>CAZKUL010000165.1:0-4702 GCA_964555945.1 uncultured Planctomycetales bacterium | reverse complement strand
TGGCTGGGAATAAATGGGTTGATTAAAATCCTATGGTGATTTAGTCCTCTACATGCAGAGCGACCCAACTTCTTACCGATGGCATCTTCCGGATAAATCAAACTGGCTGTTATCTGTTTGAGCAGGTAGTCTTCTGCAAGCAAGTCACGGCCCATTTCCGTCTGTCCAAAAGACTCCGGAACAATGCGGTCTTTTTCATAGGGTGAGAGATTGACCCATAGGTCTTTTTCAGGAATAGTTATGCTTGCAAGGAAGTATTTGATCAGACGGGCAGCTTCTTCACGTAGAGGCTGGGCATGTCCGTTCACTTCATCACCCTTGTCTAAAATGAAATCAAAACGTAATGGGTTATCAGGATGGACTTTAATGCCTTTTAAAATAGGTGGATCAAGTGGTGGGCTTAGATGAATCATTACCCCTGGTGCAGACAAACGAAAATCTTGAGCTTGGACCTCAGGCATTGGCCCAAACATATTTATCAAGAATGTGATAATAAAGCCAAAGGTTAGGAACCTAGTTATATTTAAATACCATCCCATAACTAAATATATAACATATATAGAGTATGGCTGCCAGTACTGGGCTTCTGGCTGAAAATAAAAGAGGACAGCGCCCTATTTTTAAAAAAATAGGACACTGTCCCCTTTTATACCTTTATTGTCCAAGATTTTATTTATTTCTCTGATTTGGCAAAATCCAGGGAGTTTTGGACTTCTTCCATAGCATGATTGATGGCTTCAATGGCATGAGCCTTATGTCCGCCGTAATCATGGGCAGCTTTTTCCAGGTCGGATTTGGCGGCCCTGAGGCTCTTCAAGGCTTTATGAAGCTCAGGAAAATGTTCATGATGATGATGAACAGGTGCTGGTGTTACGGCAGCAGGTGCTGCGGCAGGTGCTTCCGCCGCTGGAGGCGTTTGAGCAAAACTGGATCCAGTTAACAAAAATGTACCACAGGCCAACGACAACAAAACTTTATTCATACAAATCTCTCCTTCTTTGCCCCTCTTTCCAACGGAAATGGGATACGTTAAAAAATTAGTTGATGTTGAGTATATCTTACCTATGATTAGAGGAAGATTAAAGAAAAATTAAAAAAAACTCATAGGAAGAATAAAGATCCCGGCTTACGCCGGGATGACAATGACGCTAAAATCTCAAATTTCGTATTCGGGGTCCAAAACCACGGCCTTGACCAAGAGATCAACGATCTTTTTGACCGCAATCTCGGATTCCTCATTTTCTATAAGCTCTAAATCAATAGTACCTGCGTTAAAACGGTCAACTTCACCCACAGAGACAACCAAGGTTCGGTTAGGATTATTTAAACTTTTAAGCATGGCTAATTCATACTGGTCGATATCAGTAATACTCGTAATTAAAATCAAGCCTGCGTCTGTCATCAGATGGGCAAGTTCCCCTAGCTGCACCAGCGCATCATATTTGCCTAATGTTCTATCTTTGGAGTCATGGGCGGCCAGGACCAAACGGTTCGAAATCCCTAAGAAATAAACATTTTTCCCTAAATTAAACAAGGCCTCTTCCAGCGCCTTGGCGATTCGTTGCTTGCCTGTATCAATCTTTCCGGCAATAACGATAAAAGCGGATTTATGCTGATATTTTTGGGCCCGCAATTGCGGGGTAATATGGGAACGCTCCCAACCATAATCACGTTTCTTGATCTGTTGATTCAGGCTAGAGTCACTATCAAAGACCGGGGCCAATATTATTCCACCTCCGGCAATTTCATAATTATCCACCAATACAAAACGTCCTGTTTGGGCTATATCTGAAACAATATCAAAGGCAATCGGCTTTAGGGTCTCAAAGATAATTTCGCCTACCTCATGACGGTCTACGTGGGCTTTGGGACTGGAAGCTAATTCCGCCGCATTGAGTACATGGATGATGTCTGCCACAATAACCGGCACTTGCTGGGTGGTGATTTTTAACTTATATGTCTTTCCTTTGATTAGAGGCTGCTTGCCCATCCAAAATATGTTGGCACGGAATTTATTACTGACATCAGGCAGTTTTTCCGCAACTTTACAGAGGATCTCACCGGGGCGGATATATATTTCTGTGTCATACGTAAAGCCGATGCTCTCTCCAGCCACAGCCTCGGTGCGCAGCGGGCCATTGAAATATTCCACGGTTTTAATGCGGTTCTTCTTGCCTGAAGGTAAAAAAACGATGTTATCCCCAACCTTAATGTTGCCGGTCTCAATCCTGCCTGCCACAATACGCCGTTCATCGCCCTCTTCAGTGAATTTATAAATATCCTGTACCGGCATGCGGAAAGGCAGCTGGTCGCGGGGAGCCGCTTTGTCAAAACTATCTAACACCTCTAAAACGCTTCCCCCCTGATACCATGGCATGTTTTGAGACGGAGAGATCATATTGTCACCATGGAAGGCGGCGATGGGAATAAAGGTCTTCGGTTTAAGATCAATTTCTGTCAGGAATTTGGTGTAATCACTTTTGATCTGTTCAAAGACCTGCTGGTCATAGTGCACCAAATCCATTTTATTAACACACACAGCAATGTTCTTGATACCTAAGAAACGCATCATATAACCATGGCGTTTGGAATTTTCTTTAATGCCTTCATGGGCGTCTATCAATAATAATGCCGCCTCCGCTCGTGCCGCACCGGAGATCATGTTCTTCAAGAATTCAATATGGCCAGGCGCATCGATAATAATGTAATCGCGTTTGGAAGATTTAAAAAATGACCGTGCGGTATCAATGGTGATGCCCTGTGCCTGCTCATCTTTAAGCGCGTCTAACAAAAAGGCATACTCAAAGGGCTTGGCGTTACGCTTGCACTGCGCTTTGACAGCCTCTAACTTGCCATCTGGCAGGGAACCAGTATCCGCCAAAAGACGCCCCACCAGGGTGCTTTTGCCATGGTCCACATGGCCGACAATAACGACGTTCATTTGTTCGCGTTGGTTGTCACCCATTACATGTAACCTTCTTTACGCAATGTTTCGAGGCCTCCGCCGTCTTCTTTGTCCTGCGCGCGGCCGGAGCGTTCGGCGATGTTCTTAAATTTACCTTCACGCAATTCCTTGACGATATCATCCACGTTTTTAGCCGTTGACTCCACCGGTGTGGTACAAGGATAACATCCCAATGACCTGTAGCGCTTGCCCGTGCCCTGATCAAAATAGAGACGGGTAATAGGGATATTTTCACGCTGGATATATTCCCAGATATTCAATTCTGTCCAATCCAATAACGGATGGATACGGATATGGGTACCTGGCGCAAAATCTGTCTTAAACTGGTTCCATAATTCCGGCGGCTGGTCACCAACATCCCAGTCGCTGTTTCTATCACGTGGAGAGAAATAGCGCTCTTTGGAGCGCGAACCCTCCTCATCCGCGCGGGCCCCGACAATGACCCCGATATACGGTTCGATATTGGTGTCCACTTCATACGTGGCCGTTTGATGATTTAGACGCAAACGCGGCCACGCCCCTGAGAGCGTATTTTTCAAGGCATCTGTTTTAAGCGCCTTGCAGCAAGCGATCCGGTCTAAAGCGCCATCGGGATAGGTGCGTTTATCTTTTAGGGCCTGCGTATTTTGACCTACAATCATGTTCAATTTGAATTTAAGGGCAAGTTCATCCCGGTATTGGATCATTTCAGGGATTTTATAGCTGGTATCGATATGGACCAAAGGAAAAGGCACATGACCAAAAAACGCCTTACGTGCCAGCCACAGCAATACCGTTGAATCTTTTCCAATGGACCACAACATGACCAGGGACTTAAACTCACGGTAAGCTTCGCGCAAGATATAGACGCTTTGGGATTCTAAGGCATCGAGTTTGTCTAATGTTTTATTCATTACTTTTAACTCTCCCTAACCCCCTCTTTAAAAAAGAGGGGGAAATATCAGGCATTGCTACGTATTATATTTTCCCCTTCCACTTGGGATTATTATGCAAACCGCATTCTTTTTGTTCAGGCTCTTCCCACCACCAGCGTCCGGAACGGACGTCTTCTCCGGGTTTAATGGCACGAGTACAGGGAGCGCATCCGATGGAAACAAATCCTTGAGCATGTAAGGGGTTGGTATCGACATTATTTGTCTTAATATAATCTCTGACCGCCTCTAAAGTCCAATTATAAAGGGGGTTGAATTTAACTTTTTTGTTAGCTTCATCCCATTCCACCGGCTCAAGATGGGAACGTGTCACAGCTTGCTCGCGTCTAAGCCCCACCATCCAGGCATCCATCGGGGCTAAAGCCCTTTGCAAAGGCTCCACCTTGCGGACATGGCAGCATAGCTTACGATTTTCGACGCTCTCATAAAAAAGATTGATACCCTTGGTGCGCACCATCTTTTCGACTCTTGCAGTATCAGGGTAATAAATCTTAAAATTGAGGTGATGATATTTCTTTTGGTTTTTAGCCATCAATTCATAAGTTTCTGCAAACAGACGTCCCGTATCCAGGGTGAAAATTTCAATCCCCGGAGCTATATGGGCGATCATGTCCGTGATGACCTGATCTTCTTCGCCAAGACTCGTGGCAAAGGAGACCTTTGAAGGAAATTCATCGCCCGCAAGCTTAATGATCCCTTGGGCATCCATTTTTCTTGCCGTTACGTTAAGGTGATTGATACGTTCTGATTGCATGAAAGATCCTGAACTCCCCTTAACCCCCTCTTTGAAAAAAGAGGGGGAAAC
>CAZKUL010000164.1:0-4869 GCA_964555945.1 uncultured Planctomycetales bacterium | reverse complement strand
ATCGAGGCTGGCGGTTTTGCGGCAGTAAAAATGGAGGCGCTTTTACGGATGGCTATCATGAAACAGCTAAGTGATGGGGATATGGTGCGCCAACAAAGGGCTGCGATGCTTGATCCAAACGCGCCTAATCCATCTGTCGAAGCCATCCTTCATGCGATTATTCCATTCACCTTTGTGGACCATTCCCACGCTGATGCCGTCGTGACCATGACGAATACTCCCAATGGCAGAAAGCGTATCGAGGAGATTTATGGCAAGCGCGTGCTTATTGTTCCTTATGTCATGCCAGGATTTGTCCTGGCCCGCAAAGTTTATGAAATGACTAAAGGAATGGATTGGTCCCAATGCGATGGCATCGTTTTGTTAAACCACGGGCTTTTCACCTTTGCTAACACGGTCAAAGAAAGTTATGAAAACCATATCCGTCTGGTTACCAAGGCCGAAGACTATATCCGAAAAGTCGTCCCTAAAGTTACCGTCATTGCGAGCGACCAAAGGGAGCGAAGCAATCTTTTATTAGAATTATCCCAACTCCGTCAGGCCGTCAGCCACCATCAAAGCGGGGCTGTTGTCGCTCTATTCAAAGACGATAAACAAAGCGTGAGTTTTAGCCAATTGCCCAATATTAAATCTTTAGCCACAAGAGGCACATTGACTCCAGATCATGTGATCCGTACCAAGCCAAAGCCTTTAATTCTAAATTGTCATTCCCGCGAAAGCGGGAATCTTAAGAATATTGAGACGAGCACTAATGAATATGCCAAGGCCTATCAGAATTATTTTAAACGTCATAATGATGGAAAATTAAAGTGCCTTGATTTGGCTCCACGCTGGGCCGTCTGGCAAGGCCACGGAGTTGTTAGTTTTGGCAGGACCTTGTCTGAGGCTAATATTATCAGCGACATTGTGGACCATACCATGCAAGCTATTCAAAGGGCAGAAGGCCTGGGGGGGTGGAAGGTTTTGCCAGAAAAAGATTTATTCGAGGTTGAATATTGGGAATTAGAACAAGCCAAGTTAGCCAAGAACCCGAAGCCTTTAATTTTACAAGGCAAAATAGCCTTGGTCACCGGCGCCGCCTCAGGCATCGGTAAAGCCTGCGTGGATCGCCTAGTGGCCCAAGGAGCCCATGTGGTTGGTTTAGATATTAATGAGAGTGTCAAAATCCCCTATGGGGGCGACGTCGTGAGCAGTGTCATTGCGAGCCCCCGATTAAAGCATTCGGGGGTAAACTCCGCGAAGCAATCTCATACTTATCTGGGTATCCAATGCGACGTCACCAAAGAGTCTGATATTGCCAATGCCGTAGCCTCTACAGTCCGTCATTTTGGCGGTCTGGATATTGTGGTCAGCAATGCGGGTATTTTCCCTCCGAGCATGGATATTGAGTCCATGGATGCTGTCCAGTGGGAGAAAAGCTTACAATTAAATTTAACCAGCCACCAGCGTTTGATGAAGGCGGCCATTCCTTTTTTGAGCCATGGCATAGATCCGACGATCATTATCATCGCCTCCAAGAATGTCCCGGCTCCAGGACCAGGTGCAGGAGCCTATTCAGTGGCTAAGGCAGGATTGACACAATTAGGCAGGGTGGCGGCGTTGGAATTAGGACCCAAAGGCATCCGCGTGAATATGATCCATCCCAATCAGGTTTTTGATACGGCCATCTGGACCAAGGAGATCCTGGAAAAACGCGCCCAGCATTATGGTCTGACGGTTGAGCAATACAAGACTAATAATATCCTGCACACCGAAATCACTTCAAAAGACGTCGCTGACCTGGTTTGCACCATGGCCGGACCTGCCTTCGCCAAAACCACCGGCGCTCAAATTCCTATAGATGGGGGAAATGAAAGAGTGATTTAAGACATAAAAATAGGGACATCTACCATTTTTCTAAGAAAAATGGTAGATGTCCCTATTTTTATCTTCGGCGCATGCGCATGCGACGGGGGGTTGAGAAGGCCATCACCGGCGATTTGGGATGATGGAATTTCTCTAATTGAATTGTCGGATGGCTGTCTGCCACAGGCAAGGATTGATTGATGATCTTTTCAATATTTTTGACATCTAGGCGTTGATCGGGTGTGGCAAATGACACGGCATGACCAGCCAATTCTGCACGTCCAGTCCGGCCGATACGATGAACATAATTTTCAGGGTCATCTGGCAAATCATAATTAATGACCAGCTCAATGCCTTTGACATCAATGCCGCGGGCGGCAATGTCAGTGGCGACCAAAATGCGGTATTTACCACGCTTAAAACCTTCCAAGGCTTCTTTACGTTGACTCAATGAACGGTCAGAGTGGGTTTCCGAGGCATTGTGCCGCATGCCGCGCAATTGTTTCGTCAGACGGGCGACAGAGAATTTGGTGCGGCAGAAGATGAGCACTGATCCTTTATATTTATTCAGCATACTTTCTAATAATTCATTTTTTAATTCTTTTTTGACGATAAATAATTCCTGGGTGATCTTATCTGCCATGGTGCCGGCAGGGGCCACTTCTATGCGCACAGGCAGTTTCATGTAGCTTCTGGCAATGTTCATGATAGCTTCAGGCATGGTCGCTGAAAATAGCATGGTTTGACGGTCTTTAGGGACTTGTTTAAGTAACTGGGCAATTTGCGGCCCAAAACCCATATCAAGCATGCGGTCAGCTTCATCTAAAACTAAAATATGAGCATCGTGAAAACTAATGGTTTTTTGCTGCATGTGATCGATCAAACGGCCTGGAGTACCAATGATAATACGTGGTTGTGATTTCAGGGTTTGAAGTTGTTTACCCATAGAGTCCCCGCCGATCAATACAGCGGTCTTAAGTCCGACTGCAGTGGCGATCTTACGAAGGCTTTCGTCAACCTGGATGGCTAATTCACGTGTAGGGACAACGATCAGGGCGCGCCCTTTGACCTGGGCTAGACGCTGTATCAAAGGAATACCGAAAGCCATGGTCTTGCCTGTTCCAGTTTGGGCAACACCCATAACATCCTGTCCTTGCAGGCCTATAGGAATAGCTTGAAATTGGATTTTCGTGGGAACGGTGAATTTTAGCCGTTCGATGACGCCGAGGATCGCCGGAGCAATGCCCAGCCCGTAAAAATTTTGTTCATTCTGTGACATGGTGTACTTTCTTGCAGGATAGAAAAAGTGTATCTGCATTTGCGCAGGCAATAAATCTTCACTTTTCTAATTAGACTTTTTAGGATGCGAAGCATGCTTGCGGAGGTTAATACTGACTTAATAGTCATACAGACTAGCACTCTTTTAAAGAATTAGCAAGAAAAGGAATATCTTTGGCGTTTGAAGACGGTTGTGCTATAATTCGTCCCTTATGATTTCAGCGAATAATGTATCTCTCCAGTTTGGCAAGCGTATCCTCTTTGACGGGGTCAATATTACCTTTAACCCCGGCAACTGCTATGGCATTATCGGTGCCAATGGTTCAGGCAAGTCGACATTCCTCAAAATCTTATCCGGAGATTTGGACACTACCTCAGGTGCTGTCAGCGTCGCTGGCGGCAAGCGTATTTCAGTATTGAAGCAAGACCAATTTGCTTTTGATGAAAGCACGGTCCTTATGACAGTGGTCATGGGGCATAAAGAGCTATATACGGTCATGAAAGAAAAGGACGAGCTTTACGGCAAACCTGATTTTAGCGATGCCGATGGCTTGCGCGCCTCAGAACTTGAGGGAAAATTTGCCGAGATGAACGGCTGGAATGCGGATTCTGAGGCAGGTAAACTGTTGAGCGATTTAGGCATTGCCGAGGAGTTGCATCAGCAGCAGATGAAACAACTGGAAGGTTCGCAAAAAGTGCGTGTCCTTCTGGCCCAGGCCTTGTTTGGCAATCCTGATATTTTGATCCTGGATGAACCGACCAACTCCCTGGATGTGGACACCTGTAATTGGCTGGAAGAATTTCTAATAAATTTTGAAAACACCGCCATTGTCGTTTCCCACGACCGTCATTTTTTGGATAAAGTCTGTACCTATGTCTGTGATATTGACTTCGGTAAAATACAGATGTTTTCAGGAAATTACAGTTTTTGGGTTGAGGCGAGTCAATTGGCCTTAAGACAGCGTTCGGATGCGAATAAGAAGACAGAAGACAAACGCAAAGAATTGCAAGATTTTATCGCCCGATTTTCCGCCAATGCGTCCAAAGCCCGTCAGGCGACATCCCGTAAGAAAATCCTGGAGAAATTAACTCTTGATGAGATCAAGCCCTCATCCCGTAAATACCCTTTTATTAATTTTAAGCCTGAGCGTGAAGCCGGTAATGACGTCTTGCATGTGGAGAATTTGACTAAGTCTATTGATGGCCAGCCCATGTTTAAGAATTTTTCGTTGCATGCGCATAAGGGCGACAAAATTGCTTTCGTGGGGCCTAATGACTTGGTTAAAACAACATTGTTCCAAATTCTAATGGGCGAATTAAAGGCTGACAGCGGATCTTTTAAATGGGGGGTTTCTACAACTCAGGCGTATTTTCCTAAAGACAATCAGAAATATTTTGAAGTGGATCTTAATGTGGTGGACTGGCTTCGCCAATATTCAGTGGAGAAGGACGAGAATTTTGTGCGCGGTTTTTTTGGGAGAATGCTTTTTACCGGCGAAGAGAGTTTAAAGAAAGTGAAGGTTCTATCCGGTGGTGAGAAGGTGCGTTGCATGTTGTCCCGGATGATGCTGACCAATGCCAACGTATTGGTTTTAGACGAACCCACCAATCACTTGGATTTGGAAGCGATCACTTCTTTAAATAAGGGCTTAGAAACATTCCCCGGAACAATTTTATTTTCGTCGCACGATCATCAATTGGTCCAAACAGTGGCGAATCGTATCATTGAGGTAACACCCAATGGAC
>CAZKUL010000163.1:0-4890 GCA_964555945.1 uncultured Planctomycetales bacterium | reverse complement strand
GTTGCGATAGGGTCTTTCTTATTAGGGTCCTTGGTTAGCAAATCCAATAAGTAATGCTGATCTCCCTTTCCAAGGGTCATTCCTTCGAAAGGGTAGGAAGGTATCGGATTTACACTAGGATAATCAGGATATTTAATAATCAGCACTATTCGGGGAGGTAAACATCAAATGAGAATAAATTACTCGAGAGTATTCGTTGCAGTTGTGTTTGCAGTTTTATTTACAAGTGTGTCAGGGCGCGCATCTCAGATAGATGACCAGATCGTATCGTCAGCCAACAATTCCTATGTGTATAAGACTTATTTGAAAGACGACTCCGTCAAGACGGTCTCTGATGATGGCAGGGTGACTTTAACAGGGACAGTAAGTGAAGATTCTCATAAGGCACTAGCTCAAAAAACTGTAGAAAGTCTGCCAGGTGTCAAAAGTGTAGATAATCAACTGGTCGTTAATGGTCAGCAACCCGCTGAAAATTCAGATGGTTGGATCAGCATGAAGATCAAAAGTGCTCTATTATTCAATCGTAACGTGAGTGCTGTAAAGACTCAGGTGTTTGTTACTGATGGGATGGTTACGTTAAAAGGTCAAGCAGATAGCCAGGCCCAAAAAGACCTGACTGGGGAATATGCCAAGGATGTTGAAGGTGTTAAAAGCGTTGATAATGAAATGACTATTGCTGATGGTAATACAAATAAACCAGACCAAGACAATCAGAACATGGGTAATAAGATTGACGATGCTTCTATCACAGCCCAAGTTAAAATGGCTTTTATGATGCATCATTCCACCAGCGCTTTCAAGACAGGAGTTGAGACCAATAAAGGGGTAGTTACCTTAACGGGGAATGCCACCAGTGGCGCTGCAAAGGATATGGCTACCAAGGTCGCTCAGGATGTCAATGGTGTTATAAGTGTCGTCAATAATATGGCCATTGTTAACCCTTAGTCTATTGTTGTTCATGGGCATGACTAATATTAGGGGTAGTTTTCTCATTAAAAGAAAGGTGAACCGTATGCAAAAACTTGACACAAATAATTCAAACACCGAAATATTCTCCTTATTACCCATTAACAAATCGAGGGAAGCTTTAAATGATCTCGATGGCTGGCAATCAACTGACGATCATAAAATGATCTACCGTCAATTTATATGCCACGATTTTATGGCTGCTGTTGATGTGATAGATCATATCGCTATTATTGCGCAAGAGCTACAACATCACCCTGATATCCATTTGACCCAATTTCGTAATCTGCGTGTGGGGTTGACAACGCATGAGGTGGGTGGACTTTCTGATAAGGACTTCGCTGTAGCTTCGAAGATCAACGACCTGCCATTCGACAAGGAGCATCAACAATTACAAAATAAAAAACATGCCGGTAAGATGGGTTTAGAACCAAAGACTGAATCAAAAAAAATTATAGGTACAAGCGTAGTCACAAAGAAGAATAAAAAGATAAAGGGCATGAAAGCAAAGAAAGTGGTCAATAGAATGGATCAACGCGTTAAAAATCATAAGGTTTCTAGCGCAAGCAAGAAGATTTAGTTAAAAGGGATAAGGACGTGTCAGTAGGGGAGGCATAAATAGTAAGAATAAAATTCATTTAATTTTAATCTTGTCTTAATCTGCCGTCTTATAGACTGAAACACTAAGTATTGCCCCTACTACACATACTTCATAGGTCCTATGAGCCTTGATCCCAATAAGTCGTTTTTTGCGCAAAAAATATTCCTTCCGAAGAGCACGCTTCTTATTGTCGATGATAAACCCGAGAATCTTCTGGCGCTCGAAGCGGTCCTTAAAAGGGACTATCATTTGATATATGCGACTTCCGGCCCGGACGCTCTGGAACTGCTCAATAAGAATGAAGTGGATGTTATTTTACTGGATATCCAAATGCCGGTGATGGACGGCTATGAGGTGGCCAGGAGGATTAAACGCATACCACAATGCCAGAATATTCCCATTATATTCATTACGGCTATTTTTACCGAAGACCCCCACATTAAGAAAGGCTACGAAGCTGGAGCGATCGATTATTTTACAAAACCTTTTGACCCCGACATCTTGAAGGTCAAGATTGGCTTATATGCCTCTTTACGGCAAAAATATAGTTTGCTCAAACAAAGGGAAATTCAAGTCGCGCAGTCCGAAGAACTCTTGAAGGCTGCTCAGAAATTATCCGCCATTCTTGAGAGTTTACCTGTAGGGGTCATTATTGCCAATGTGGAAGGTCAAATAATCCAGACCAATGATATAGTCTTTAAAATTTGTAAACTCGCCGATCCGTTCAGGAATGATCTCTATGGTGAGTTTTTACGGTGGTGGACCGAGGACGGACGGTTTTTTAAGGAGAAGTTTTCGGGTGTGATTAAAAGTGGTATTGCGACACACAATGAAATTATCAGAATCAAATGCTTTGACGGGACGGCCAAGAGCGTTCTTAGTTCAATATCGCCTTTAAACGGGCTTGATGACCGCATGGTTGGCGTTGTTGCCGTGATTCAGGATATCAGTGAACACCAGGAAGTAAAAAAAGATATAGAACAACGTATCATCCAACTGGTCTCCTTAAGTGTTGGGTTTGAACAGATGGGCAGCTCCCCACCGCCATAAAATGTCATTATCATTAAATTTTAACCGTAAAGACCTACCTACAAATCTAAAAGGAAATAAAGATATGGTGAAAATCATAAAAAAGACAAACAATCGCTGGTCAGCCCAAGTAACAAGAAATAGTAACGCGCTTGATCTGGAGGAAAACGTTTTTACTTGGAAAGACCCTCATAAAATCGCGCTTTCCCTGAAGAGATCCGCTGAACAAAGCAGCCGTCGTAAAACTAGTCCTTTTGCTTCGGCGATGTCTATGCTTAATTTTTATCTTAACCGTGCCGGGAAGAATATGGAGGCGGGACAAAAGATCATTTTGCAACAGAGTAAGGATGAATTACGCAGTCTATTTAAGAAAGGAAAATGATAATTAATAGGAATTCCAAATTGAACACAATAAAAAGATAGGGGACCTAAGTGGTCTTTTTTTGTTGATGCGACATTCATCTTTTTCTCCCCGGGGATGCGTATGAAATTTCTCTTTTAACGTGATTATTTCAATGACGTATACCCCATTATTGCCCTTCATCTTATATTCACTTCGAGTTCATCCTGACTTCATGTGGACACTGATATAACTATTTCCAGACTTAGAGATTATTTCATGGATAGGAAAGGAGATAAAATGAAAATCACATGCAACAATGGAAAAATAGGTTGGGCTGTGCTGTGGATATTAGGAGTACCGTTGCCGGTATTGTTCTTCTTCTACCTTATGGGCTTCGGCCATCATTAAATCAAATCGTGACAATGACGGGCTCATGAATTGAGAGTTCAAAGGTTTTCTATTGGATAAAAGACCTATTAAAGGTATGATATCTGCCTACTGCAAGCCCAAACCACTATGGTGAAGAGGCGATAAGGAAGGTAGAGGCGTTTGATCCGGATATAATCCTCATGGATATTAATATGCCTGGTGTCAATGGGATTGAAGCGACCCAAATTTTATGCCACAGAAATCCTCATTACAAGATAATAGGGCTTTCTGTGCAAACTGAAGCTGAAATGGCGCAGGCCATGAAAGATGTGGGAGCATCGGTTTACTTTAATAAAGGCGACAATTCCAGCAGTCTTATTGAGACAATAAAGATGTTGGCCCGTTGAAGTTTAAGAAGATTATGCGCAGCCATAATCAACAAGTATTTCTTGAGGGGCCTATAGGAACGGCCCTGTTTCAACTTGCCCTTCCCAATTATATTGGGAAATATTCTCCAAACAGGTTACCAGTTGACCGATGCTTTTTGGGTTGGAAGATTAGGCGCAGCCGCTGTTGCGGCGGTTTCTGTTAGTTTTCCATTGACCTTTTTGGTGATCGCCTTAGGCTCTGGCCTTGCGATGGCTGGGGCCACTCTTTCTGCTCAATACATGGGGGCCGGGCGTCAGGATATGGTCAACCATGTCGCGGCCCAAACGATGCTGATGGTGACCCTTAGCTCCATTATTCTTGGGGGGGTGGGTTATTTGCTCTCGCCGTATTTGCTTCAATTACTGGGTGTGGCCCCGGATGTCTATGATGGCGCATTGGGATTTATGCGTATATCCTTCATCGGCATCATTTTTGTTTTTATATATGCCATGTTTCAGGCATTGATGCGGGGGATCGGCCAGACAAAAATTCCGCTGTTGATTGTGCTCGGTACCGTGATCCTAAATTTTATCCTTGACCCTCTTTTTATCTTTGGGATAGGGGTATTGCCGCCACTAGGTGTGAGAGGTGCCGCTTTGGCCACGTTGATTACGCAGGCCATTGCTGCCGCGTTTGGTATTGTTATTTTTTTGCGTGGCAGGCATGGAATACACTTATCACTTCAAAGCTTTCAGCCCGATTTTAAATATATCAAGTACGCTTTCTTTTTGGGATTTCCAGGATCTGTTGAGTTGTCGACCCGTGGATTTGGCCTGATGGTGATGTCATTCCTCGTAGCGAGTTTTGGGACCTTGACCATTGCGGCGTATGGTGTTGGATCAAACATCTTACAGGTTGTCACCATACCGGCCATGGGGCTCTCCATGGCTGTCTCGACCCTGGTTGGCCAAAACATGGGAGCGGGTAACATCAAGCGTGCGGCCCGTGTGACTGTTTTCGGTGCTTGTTGTGGTTTCGTCCTTCTGACCTTAGTTGGCCTCATGGCCTATATTTTTGCGCCTGTTCTGGTTTCCTTTTTCATCCCGCATGATCAAGAAGTCATCATCCAAGGCGTCCGGTTTATCCGGATCATGTGCCTGGCATGGGGAGGTATCGGCGTGCAATTATGCATCGTTTCGGCATTTCGTGCGTC
>CAZKUL010000162.1:0-4934 GCA_964555945.1 uncultured Planctomycetales bacterium | reverse complement strand
GAAGGGGACACCGTCGTGCGCACGGGAGAGGTCCTTGTCCATCGTCCTTCATTGATTTTGCCTCCTAATATCCCACAGCTGGAAGGTTTTCATTTTGAGGGAGAAGGTTCCTTTCAAGAGGATACCATGATTAATTTCCTGATGGTCAGGGGGATCTCCCTGCCTTCGATGAAGTATGACAATGTGATTTCTTCTTTAAACGTTTTTGAAGGCATGCTGGAGGATGCTATCAGCCTCTACGATCATCAATTGCAGCGGGAAGAAAACACATCGACAGGTTTGATTTCTGGGCCGGATAGCGTCTGGCAATTTTCATTGCTGATATTTATCTGTTCTCAAATTGCCAAGAATTCAGCCATGGACATCCGTCGCCTTCTGGATGATTATCGCAAGAAAAATAATTGAATATATGAATAATGACGAACGCCTAGATTTGGAAATGCGGATTCTCGGGAAGCTTGCCGGTAAAATGTCCTTGATGATGACGGACCCAGAGAGGGAAGCTGTTGTCAAAATCGTTTTGGAAGAAGCCCTCCTTGAGCGGGACATTCCCAGCTTGGCTGCGGATGAGCTGAAAATTGATTTCATTAAGGAATTCTTATCCTACGGCATTATTGAGGATTTGCTTCATAGCGCTGATGTCGAGGACATCACGATCAATGCCCTGAAGCCTATTTACATCCATCACGCTCAAAAGGGGTTTATTGCCACTGATAAATGCTTTCGGGATCTGCGGGAATTGAGTATTTTTATCCAAAAGCTTCTTGTATTTTCAGGTAGAAAAAGCTATCACAAGATTGCGAACCTGGAACTGGCCAATCTTGAGGGCCGCGTCAATATCATTGATTCACCCTTAGGGCCGCAATTGACGATCACTAAGACCAAGATGGATCCTTTGAGCGTTATTGACCTGATCCGCAGGGCCACGTTGAGCTATGAAGCTGCCAGTCAGCTGTGGCTATATCTGGAAGGACTTTCTATAAGGCCGGCCAACATCATCATCTCCGGAGGCCCTGGGACCGGCAAAACCACTTTGTTGAATGCCTTGTTAAGTTTTATTCCTGAAAAGGACCGTCTAGTCGTAATTGAAGACACGCTTGAATTAAATACCTTTATGGAAGACAGTTGTTCACGTTTGGAAACGGATGATGAGTTGAGCCTCTCGGACTTGGTCAAAAACAGCCTGCGCATGCGTCCTGAACGCATTATTGTGGGTGAGGTCAGGGGAGCAGAAGCCCGGGACATGATTACGGCGGTCAATATCGGCAAATATTGTATGGGGACCATCCATGCCCTCAGTGCTCGTGAAACGATCACGCGCCTGCAAAACGAACCGATGAACATCCCGGAGGTTCTTGTTAATTTAATTGATGTTTTTATTGTTCTTAAACGTTATCACGTGAAGGGTAAATTGTATCGGGTGATAGATGAAATTTCTGAAACAGGGGGGATGGAATCAAGCCGCGTGCTCCTATCCCAGGTTTTCAAATACAATTATGATCAAAATGCTGTAATGTCCTTATCCCCGAGTACCATCTATCGCGACCGTTTAGCCCAGGAAACAGGCCTAAGCCCTCGGGATATTATTAATGAAACATGGCTTCGGGCAGCCATACTGAAAACGTTGGACAATAAAGATATTCATACCATCAAGGAAGTTTCCACGTTTTGCCGTTACTACGCTCTAAATCCCCAGGAAGCCATGGTCAAAATCGGACTGGACCGCCAGCGCATGCTCAAAGACCTTGGACGATAATTCTTAAATCCGGCATTTTAGGAAATCCTTCTTTACAGCTAGCCTTAAGTCTGGTATAAAATGTGTTCCGTCTGAAGCAATAAAATATGAGCGCCTCTAGCTCAACGGGAAAAGCGAATTGCCTTTTGCTACGGCCAAACAAAGAAATAGGGAATATTTGCTTCGCTTAGCATAAGTTTTATTAGTGAGTAAAGTGGTTAATATCTTTTGCGCCTGTAGCTCAACTGGATAGAGCAATAGTCTACGGAACTATAGGTTACAAGTTCGACTCTTGTCAGGCGCGTTTTTTTATGAAATCCAATCCGCCATTATCTGATTCCTTCACTGTCATCTCCGGTTTAGCGCATGAGCTGGACTCACCCTTAAAATCCATTCTGGCGCGCACGCAAAAACTGATTAATGATTATAAGGACCGTGATTTCGAGTATATCTCTTATAAAGATTTTAAGGTCATTATCAGCGCCTTAAAACACCTGGAACGCCAGCTGGAACACTGTTCTCAGACCACCAGTCGAATGCTCTATGTGGGCAAACGTCAAGCCTCTCTGGAGGAGAACAATTGTCAAGTCAATGACGTCATCAAAAATGTTGTCGGGGACCTGAGTCCTCAGTTTAAAACAGCCCGCGTTAGGTTGGTTATCCGTTTAAGCAGGGAATTACCCTTGGCGACGGTAGGGCCCGTGGAATGTCATCAAATCATCCATAATGTCATTATGAATGCCGTACAGTCCATGCCTGGAGGCGGTAGCCTTAAGATCAGAACGATCCTGGAAAAGAACCAAGGGGCCATTGGTATAATTGTCACGGATGAAGGGGTGGGGATTGAACCAGACCATCTTTCTAAAGTTTTTGAACCATTTTTTACGACCAAGGAGCGTGGTATTGATAAAAACGCCGGCCTTGGCCTTTCTATTATTCATTCCATCATTACAGCTGCCGGAGGATCCATTCAAATTAAAAGTTCTCTTCGCCAAGGCACAACAGTTCAAATTTCGCTTCCCGTGTACTGTCCCCTATAGATATGCTTAGCGCTGACGAAATGTTGATGAGAGAGGCCATCCGACAAGCCAAGATGGCAGGTGAGCGTGATGAAGTGCCTGTAGGCGCCATCGTTGTTTATGAGCGAAAAATCATTGCCAAAGCCCATAATCAAATTGAAATGTTAAAGGATCCAACCGCTCATGCGGAGATGATCGCCATTACCCAGGCGACGCATTTTCTATCATCGAAGTGGTTGCACGAATGTAGCCTCTATGTTACAATCGAGCCTTGCTCGATGTGCGCCGGGGCTTTAGTTTTGTCCCGTATCCCAAGAGTTTATTTTGGGGCCGCTGACCCAAAGACGGGGGCTTGCGGCTCACTGTTGAATATTGCTGACCATGGATCGCTAAATCATCGCATCGAGGTCACTGGCGGTATCTTATCTGAAGAATGCGCGACATTGGTCAGCGCATTTTTTCAAAAGAAGCGTAAGAATAAAAGAGTTTTGGAAAATTAGGGTGAAATGGTAGAGTGGCTGAATTCAATTGCCTGCTAAGCATTTTTTCCAAAATTCGTAAGTTCTTGAAATTCCTGCAAATGGGTTTATTGCCAATAAGTTAGACGTCCCCGCCATTGCTATATAGTGTTGAATTTAGGCTATCTTGTCATATTTCTTAGCACAATTTTAAGGCTATTGTCTGGAAGTTAATTGCGTTGGTAGCATTTGACTTTCCGAACCAATCTACATGGTTCGGAAAATATCTTGCCTTTGAAACAGTCACATGGTATATTTATTTTCGAACCAATATGTATGGTTCGGTATATTTTTAATATAAATAGAGGTAATTATGGTTCGGAAAGTTCGGAAAATAAATATAAGCGGGTTTAAGCGGGAAATTGAACAATTGCGTTTACGGTTCGAAAATCTTATTAACGTAAGCAATGCGGAATGGTATTCTTTGTTAAAAGAGGAGATCCGTAATTCAATTGCCATTGAGGGGGTTTTTGCCAATCGGCAGGAACTCTTGGATGTATTGGAACACAACAAACGTACCAACAAACAAAAAGCGGCTGCTATTTTAGGCTATTACGAAGCTGCCAGCGCCATGTATGAATACGCGAATAACCAATTTAAAGAAAATGAATTTGTTTTGCGTATGGCTGATATCAAACAGATTCACACCTTACTGATGCGTTATGAGAAAGATTTGGGGACCTATATAGGTCCGGTAGGAGATTTCCGTAAGAACGATATTCAAGTTGCTCAAGCGACGTTTAAACCTATTAACATGTTTTTTGTTCGCGAGGCGATGGAGTTATTGATCAAATGGTTTAATGAAAGCGCAAAGAAGAAAATTTATGATGAAGCGACCCTTGCCGCGATAACGCATGTTTGGTTTGAAACAATCCACCCCTTTAGCGATGGCAATGGCCGGGTGGGGAGAATTATTTTGTCTTATATCCTTATCGGTCAAGGATTGGTCAATGTTGCGATTAAAGGTATATCTAAAGAAGAGCGCGACCAATATTATAATGCTTTAGAAAAGGCCGACCGTTGTTTCAATGATATCCATCGTTTGATTGAAAAAAACAAAAAGTTTACACCGGGAAATATTAATAAGACCATCCAAGCGCAAGAATTTACCCTGTTTACTCAAATGATCTCGGAATTATTGAAAGAAGCCATCGACCGTCTGGAAGGCGGAAAGTTATCAAATTTAAACAAAGACACCATATTACCCTTACGTGATTTAGCCAAGATATATGATTACTCCCAAGATTATCTGCGTAATTTAATCAACCGCGGCCAATTAAAAGCGCATAAAAAAGGAAAACTTTGGTATGTACGGGTGCACGATATGGCAGAACATGTGGATAAACAGATTTAAAATAGGCATTTTAATCCAGCCTAGTTAAGCAAGACATTTTTTCTGTGAAAACAAGCTCTTTTGCAATAACCCTTAAATATAACCAATTTACATTTAGAGTTTCCTTTACAGTGTTAAGAAAGTCTGGTATAACTAACCTCTGTAAAATTTGTTATTATAAATATTTCTATTATGTTATTGCTGAAAAGCAAATCTATCAAGGAATTTTGCACAACACATCTTTCTAAAAATATTTGAAATAGTAAGATTTTGGTAAGGAGAGGTGGCAGAGTGGCTGAATGCAATTGCCTGCTAAGCAATTGACCTGG
>CAZKUL010000161.1:0-4985 GCA_964555945.1 uncultured Planctomycetales bacterium | reverse complement strand
ATCTTAAATGAATTAAAAAGCATTCAAACGGAAATACGAAGCATTAAGAATGAGGAAGGTGATCAATCGGGTGATTTACAACATGTCAGCCAAATTGTAGAAGAGGCAAAAAGATTGGATCTTTCGAGTAACCAAGAAGGAATCCTTAATCATGACGAAGCGATGAGACAACAAAAGCAAGTGGATAGTCTAAAAGCACGGCTTATGCGATTGAATAGAATCATAGAGAAATTGACTCAAAGGATTATGGTTGAACAGTACAAAAACCCTAAAAATTTAATGGTTAAATGGACGGACAAGATATTAGGACACAAGACACAAACAGAGTTAGATCTAGTGCGGGTGACAAGCCTTAGGAATGAAGCGCAAGCGGCCTTAGAAGGATCACTCAAAACACAGGAAGAGATGAAGGCAACGAGCAAGCAATCCAATCGGCAGCAAGCGATAGCCAGATTGAAAGAGGAGCAAGAGAGCATTGCACAACATTTGTCAGGCCAAGAGAGAGGAACAAATCGGGAACAAGGCGTTAGAAGCCATTTGCTTGAACAGATAAGAATATGGCAAGACGCAACTATAAGTCATCAAGGACAAATAGCGGACCTGCAAGGAAAATTAGAGTTAAATGCGGTAAGTCAAGCAGAGGTAAAGAAAACAATAGCTCGAAAAGAAACAGCGAATCAGGACACGAGCCAAGCCAAATCTCGGTTAGATGAATTAGTAAACGAACAATCAGCGTTAAATAGGCAACTGAAGGATTTAACAGATCAATTGGAGATAGAACAACCCCCAATGCCTGTATATCGCGGAGCAAGACCTCCTCCTATTTTAGAAGTTGCAGGCATGTTCGCATTTAATAATGTCCTGCGTAAGATGACCCCGCAACAAAGAGATGCTATCGCCGCCAACCTGCATGCTGCTATCATGAATTTTTCCCGCCGTGTCATCGAATCAGGCAAAGATTATGTTATCCAGGAAGCAAGACTGCCGAAAGGCCATCTTGCCCTTAAGCCTTTGGGCGGCGGCGGGGTGATTGAATGGATGGAAAGCGGCAGGCGCGTGATCCTGATTGTCCATGATGGGACAGCCGGCGCTTTTGAACATGAGTTAGCGGAAATAAATCTGACCCATCAACTTAAAAAAGCGGCCGGCCCAGAATTTTCTGCATTTGAAGCTGCACGCCAGCAGCGCGAAGAAGCCCAGCGCAATTATGACGAAAATAAAACTTCAGAGAACCACAATCGCCTTCAAGAGGCCCTGGATGCTGAAGGGAAGGCCAAGGAGGCCCTCAAATCTGCATTAAAGGGCGCTGCTGGCATAGATTTTGATTTAGCCGTCCAACATAATTTTGATCCGCACCGCATGGTTGTTGCCATGGGTCATCTGGAAGGCGAAGCGTTGAGCCAGGTAGAACTAGAAAGCTTATTACCGCGCGCACCGCCTGCTTCAAGTGAGACCCCTGAGGGTCTTAGATTAGTAGCTGCCGCTAATGGTACTGCCGTAGCCCGCCCTCGTGAGATTGAAACATCCAGACCCAAAGAAGGAAGTGTCTTAGATAGATTTAAGGAAAGAATAGCTAGACTCTCATCTGTAATCCCAGGTGTCGATGAAGCTAAACAAAAGAATTTAACCAAACGTTTTACTGAAAAACGTCAAGCGACTGCTGTGAAATCGTTGAGGGAAGCTTTAAAGGAAGGGATCCTTGACAAGAGAGCGATGCTTGAACAATTCATTCGTCAATTCACCCTCGCAGACGTCGAAAGCAGCAAGGTCATCGTGCAATCAGCGGATGATATGTTATATCAGAAAGCAAGGCAAAATGTTGATCGGAAAGAGTATGAAGACATTATGCAGGGTCCTCGGGGCACTGAAATTACCAGAGACATCGATAAAGATTTTGTCCGCATCATGGGCCAGGTCATGAGAGATGCATGCATGAAGGCAGGAGACAAGCCCACGGATCAAATGATCAAGGAACTCCAAAAAACGTTGGGAAGCCACCTTGATGCCACAGCCCAAAAATATGAAAGGGCATTTGCTGAGGGAGGTAAAGGGGACGAAGCGACACGCAAAGCAGCCCTGACAAAAGCTGCTGAAGATTTTGCTCGAGATACTCTAGTAGGTCTTAAATTAGAGTTCCGATTGGAAGCATTGCGTAATGAAAAAAGGGGTAAGACTTCGCAAGACTGGAGAGTGGACAAAGAAGACATTGGCTTAATAATGGCTTTTGCGCGGTTTACACTTGAGGGCGGACAAGCCAATGATTTTGCCATGGGTATCGTGCAAAAATGGATGGGAGGCGGGAAAACAGCGATAGCCAAGCACCTGGCAGCGATTTCGGCGCGGGCCCACCGGGGAGTTTTATTGGCCGCACCTAATGAAGGATTAATTAAAAAATGGTACAACCAAGATGCCGACATTTTTCGTCTCAGAGAAGCCCCTCGTGTACGAGGACTGGCCGGCCGGCAGCAATTAAGAGATGATTCAGTCTATACAGTCACCCACCGCGAGATAGCGGAAATCGCTTTAAGAAAAGAAGAAGACCCTGATTTTGTCAAAAGATACTTGAAGAACATTAAATTACAAATCGTGGACGAAGTCCATGAATTCCTGGGGCAAAGCGCCATTATTAACAGTGTGCCAACATCCATCGTTGAAAAAGCGTTTAAGGTCTTAGATAGAGAATCTCCTGAACTCGCCACGTATGGAAGAAAAACCATGCGGGCGGATGAAAATAAAATCGCCCTTATTATTAAGGATGAATTGAGTAAATGGCCAACGGAGAGAGGCCCGGCTATTGAAGCCAAGAAAGATAGTCAAGGCCATGATATTGTCGATAGCGCGACGTTTACCAAAGATTTTCGTCAACGGATTGATGAAAGGGTGACCCGTGAATTAGGGGATGACCATACCTATAAGGGATTGGGCGAGCCTTATAAGGAATTGTTGGACAAGATGGCGTGGGCCGTAGAATCCTTCAGGGAAATTGGAGGCAATGGCCGATTAGATACGCCTTACAGGGACCGTCATACGGGCGAATTGCACATCACTCCGCGCAACACAGGAGATCGTGATATTTTACAAATAGGCCAAAAGTTGGATGCTCAAACCATGCGAGGGGTATTGGCCGTTGTCGAAGCTTATCATATTGGCCGCGTAGACATATCCGAAAAAGATTATTTAGGCATGGTCTATAGCTATCATACCCACAAAGCGACCCCAGCTCATTTTGCCAGGCTTAGCGATACCATCCGCCTTTGGGGAAAGACAGGGACAGAGGGTGGTGCCGCCCGCGCCATCCTGCAGGTTTTAGGAGGCAAGTTCGTAAATTTAGGTGAAAATCTTTTCTGGGGACATGCGGATAAAAGAAGTCTTAGGTTTAGTACCTTAGGAAGACATCAGAAGGATATCGCAGAGAACATTGTTAACAATTTATTGCCTGGTGATGCCAGGACCTTGGATACAAAAACATCACTTGATCTGGTAGAAATCCGTATGCTCGAGGGTATTCCCGAAAGTCAAAAGGAAACGATTATTAGAAAATTAGTCGAAAAATTAGATGACCGTAAACTGATAGACATGTTGTCCCAGGAAGGCGGCATCCAACACGTGGAAGAAGTGTTAAAGGAGAAATATAGCACCCAGATCCGTATTGCTGAAGAGCCGAAAGCGTGGAGTGAACCCAAACGATTGAAATTCGTTGAAGATGCTTTAAAGGTGGCAGAAAACGTCGCCTACTTAAAAGATAATGGAGTTGTGATTAAAGATTGGAAGGATTCCACAGAAGTTGACAGGGCTTTTGATCTTCTCATTTCGAAAAAATCGGAATATGTTGCGGGCAAAGAGAGTGATCTTAAGACCCTGGGTTATTATGAAAAATGGTTTAAGAACGAAGGTGAAGGCCATGTGATCCTGTTGGGCGCGTACACGGCCGGATACAGCTTTGAAGGCAGAGACGGTACCGTAGGAAGAATTTATTTGACCGGTGCCGCAGGCATCAGCGACATCATGCAAAAGATGTTCCGTATGAATACGCTTAACGATGGTGCGCCCAAAATCGACATTAAACGTATTAAAGGCCATGTCGAATTTATCCTTGGCGAAGGTGATCCTAATATCACGCCCCAATGGGCTGAAAAATTAAGAAGTGCCCAGAGACGATTGACAGAAGAAGGCAATTCAGATCATGCCAGATCGGAATTCGGTAAAACACTGAGAGGCCTTTTTGAGTCATTAGAAATAAGTAAATCGGGCAGCACCATTTATCAAACGGTGGCCCAGACCTCAGAGGCATCCACAGGATTAGCCAGCCGCATGTATAGCCGTATGCTGGAGACGGTATTGGCAAGTTTGGCTACTGAATATGCCCAGCCCGGCGAAAAACGGGTACTATTAGATGCGCCAGGTGATGGGTCTTATGTGATGGAAGCGACCACCTCCAACAGGTTTGGGCTAAAATGGCAATTAGCCGGTTATCTGGCCAATGCCAGTGGCCAAGGGATGGCCATCGACCAATGGGGCAATAAGCTGGCCCCAGGCAAGTTCTGGGACAGGCAGAACATGCTTGTATTTGATGAAGACCAATTGCAAAAAGACAAAGACCAACGCGAAGCCACGGATTCTGTGCAAGAGGAGTGGATCCTGCCTCCTGGGGCCATGGCTGTAGAAAACCAACCCTTTGCCGAGAAGATGCTGGTCGTTGTTCCTATTACCAAAACACCCACCCAAGGTGCCGCAGGCGGAACTAACACGCTTAACTATAATATAAATGTGTATTCAGGAGAGGCCGAAAAACCCGGTACGCCTGTGGTGCAGATCAATCTTATCAAAGGGGTTGATTCTTATTCGTCCAATCGTCCCTTCAAGAGTGCCAGATTTACCCATGATTTCACCATCCAGCACAATGGCAAGCCCATCACATTGACAACCAAAAATGTCATTCAATTGGAGACCAATACCTACGGCCAAACCTATTACAAAATATTCTC
>CAZKUL010000160.1:0-5061 GCA_964555945.1 uncultured Planctomycetales bacterium | reverse complement strand
GAAAGGGAACACTGCCTATATTCTGAAGAATCATTTGCGGGTCATGTTGGAAGAATTATGTGGTACGCCACATAAAGCCCTTTATGTGGCGTATTTAATTATGTGGCCTTCAGCCTTTAGAGGTCTATGGCATCGACGTGTAGTATAAAAGTGAAGGCCACATAACTAATCTCGTTATAGCTTTTTTAAAAAGTCCATAAGACCATCGTCATCACGCCAACGTTTTTGTGTCTTTGATTTTTTGACTTCACAAAGAGCAAGGGCCTTTGCTTTCATCTCTAGATCGGTTTCAGCATAAATATTAGTCGTGTTAATGGATACATGCCCAAGCCACGCACGGATGGTATTGATATCCACACCTGCTCTTAGCAGATGGGTAGCTGTTGTATGTCGTATAGTATGTGGGCTGACCCTTTTCTTTTTCAAAGAGGGCATTTGTTCCGATATTTTTTTAACATAACGTTCAACTAATGTGTGAATGCCGTATCGTGTAATGGGCCGTCCACAACGATTTAGAAAAACATGTTCAGTGGGAGTTCTATCTTTTATAAGTAAATTAATTTCATTTACAGTTAATTCCCATAGTGGGCTTCGACGGGTTTTGTTACCCTTTCCACGAATATCGACTGAGGAAGGATTACGTTGTGGTGTACTAGATATGTTGAGATTAGCAATAGTGAGTTGAGCTGCTTCACTCGCCCGCGCTCCGGTATTATAAAGGAAAAGCAGAAGAGCATGATCACGGCGTTGTTGAGGCAGGATACCTTCTGAAGCCTTCAGTAAGGCGTCCATTTCTGGTTTTTCAAGATAAGTAATCATCGCGTGAGAAGCTTTCTTGAAAGGAATAGCCCGGATTTCACCACACCATTGAAGGTGCTCGGGGCTATAAAGCCCGATAAATTGGGCCAGAGAATGAATAGCCCCTAAACGTTGGTTACGTGTTGCTATACTACAGTGACGAGATTGCTCAATATCCAACAAGAATGCTTTTACACGTTCAGCTGAGATATCTTCAACTTTAAGCTGATCGATTGCTATTTTTGCTTGCCGCGCTACAAATGGAAGCAGTAGACAGAGCATATCTCGATAACTGCGGTGTGTGTTATTGGCAAGGTTTTTAACCGTGATCAAGTATTCCTGTAAAAAACGTCTGATCCAAGGGCCAAACAATGAGTGGTTAGACATGGGATTCCTCCTTAAAGGCGTATTGTTTAAAAAGTTTTCCTGCTTCTTCAAGAAGAGCAGGTGTCATAGTAAGATAAACAGAAGTTGATGAAAGATCAGTGTGTCCTAAATAAACAGAAAGAACAGGCAGTAATTTTTGCACATCAGCTCCTTCTTTGTACCATGCCGTTAATCGATGAACGGCAAAGGTATGCCGCAGATCATGGATTCGAGGATGGAAGCGATCGCTATCTGTGCGCTTCAGGCAAGCTTTTTTACGGATATTCTGAAAAGCTCTCTCAAAAGACCCTCTTTTAATAGCCTTTCCATTGCGTCCGATGAAGAATGGATCATGGGGATTTGAGTTGTAACCATTTCTTTGTCGCTGTAAAGCATATTGAGAAAGGGACTGAGTAAGTTCTTTCCCCAGAGGGACAAGGCGAGTTTTGTGAAATTTAGTTTCACGAATGGTAAGAAGTGCTTGGGGCAAATCGACATCAGCAAGTTTCAAATTAAGCGCTTCACTGATGCGTAAGCCTGCTCCATAAAGGAGCAATATGATTGTACGAATCATGTAGGGTTCAAGTAGTTGGCATATTTGTTGATAAGATAAGGATGCATCAAGCAGGGCCCGCAGCTCATTAATGCTATAAATATACGGGACAAGAGGCTGTGGCAGTTTAGGGATTGCAATTGGTAAAGGTGATTTCTTAGCATAATGGCGACTAATCATATAACTATAAAAGCCGCGTAATGCCCCGTATTTGTTATGCCAATAAGCAGTAATGGGGCGTTTACCCAATAGGAATGCATCAACTTGTTTATTTTGGATATCTGAAAGATTTGTATTTTGACCAATATTCCGGACAAAGGATTTTAAAAGACATTCATTATTAAAGAAACTTTCCCCGAGAGATTTTCGATATGTGATATATTGATCTACTGCAATTTTAAGTTTCATAAAAGACCTCCGATGCTAAAGTTAGCTACTTTTCTTAGACTTGAAAGATCAACCTTGGCGTAAACACGGGTTGTATCCAAATCACGATGGCCCAGATGATCGGCAATAGTTTTTAAAGACATGCCTTGATTAATCAGTCGGGTTGCGCAGGCATGACGTAGGGCATGGGGGCCATGATGCTTGATTGCGACATCAAGCAGTTTCCAGCGTCGATTTACAATATAAAAAAGGCTGTTTAATGGACGAAAGGGAGGCTGGATGGTTAGGAATATTTCTTGATGGGCCGAGCTTCGTGGACGGACTTTTTTAATATAGCGTACCAGAGCCTGACCTACGGTTTGAACCAATGGAAATTTTTGTGTGGGACCAAACTTTGAGCGTTTGATATGGAAAATTCCTTCATTCCAATCAAAATCATCGAACCGTAATCGTCTTAATTCGCTGTCTCGCAGGCCATATACTGCCAACAGTAATAAAATGGCACGGGCACGGATATTCCACGGGAGGTTACCCTCGGTAGTCTTAAGCAGTTGTTGAACATCTTCCCAAGAAGGACTCATAGGAAGTATCTGGTGTTTATAAGATCGAGGAATCTTAATTGAATCAGCTAATTCAGGATGGCACCAGCCTCGAGTCTCTGCATAACGCAAAAAGACGCGTAGTTTACCGGCAATGAGCTGAATCGTCCTGTGGCTATAAGCTTGTTTGTTAAATTCTTTAATTAGAAGCTTATCCAAGCGATCCGGTGTGAGATGGGCAAGGGTATGATTGATATCCTTTTTAAATTGACTAAAAAAGTCTTGTTCAAATTGACAAATTCTATTTATCCATGATTCACCCAACCCTTTTTCATTACGCATGTAGTCAGCAAAATCTATAATTTGTATAGGCATGGGCGGCGGTTGGGGGATTTCTAATCGACCTAAAAAACTAAGCCATCTGATGGCGTATCGAATAAATCTTTCTTCTCTCGATGTGCAGGAAATATTTTTAAAATGAGAGTGCCGTAATGAATAAACTGCCCAGCGATGTGCAATATAATTAATTTCTTCGATGGTGATTATCTTATTCTTTTTGAGAGAGAGTTTCTTAACAAGAATTAGCTGGTAAGATGCAATTTCACGTAGCAACGACCGTTTAATCCCTTGGTCTGACCGATAAGCAAGGTAACGTAGGCGTTCTTCTAAAAGTGGAGCATTTTGGTAACGCCTTCTTGCTTTAGATTGATTGAAAAGTTGATTGAACATAATGGAGCCTCCTTTGAGTTTATGGTTGTCTAAAACTTGTCTAAAACTGGCAAAGTGTAATATAAATATGGTATAGTTGCAGTATTATGGTAAAGACTTTGAGAAATTCAAAATTTATAGCCCTTGGGCTTGTTTTTGCCTTTTTGTTGAACACTTTGGGTATCTCACCATTGGCGCAAGCCCAGGACTTTGCTTTGCCGGTACCCGGCACAATGGTCAGCTTAAGCCCATCATTTGTCCCATCAATGCTTAAGGGGATCAAGGTTCATCCAGATAATCCTTTCCGTTTTGAATTCATTTTAGATAAAGGCGATAGTCAGTTAGGCAATGATCAGCTTAAGGATGAATCGACCAGACTGGTTAAATATTTTCTGGCAAGTTTAACCATTCCTGAGAAAGACCTCTGGGTAAATTTAAGTCCATATGAGAAGAACCGCATTGTCCCAGAAGCCTTTGGGCAGACGGAAATGGGGCGCGACTTATTGGCCGAAGATTATATGCTCAAACAGATAACGGCCAGCTTAATTTATCCGGAAGGGGAGATTGGTAAGAAATTTTGGAAACGTGTATATACAGTAGCGGCCAAGAAATTTGGGACCACTAATATCCCTGTGAACACATTCAACAAGGTTTGGATACTACCCGAAAAAGCCGTTGTCTATGAAAATTCCAAAGCAGGGACAGCGTATGTCGTGGAATCAAGGCTCAAGGTTATGCTGGAGCAGGATTATCTTTCATTACAGAAACATGAAGGTATTCAGTCAGAGCAAGCACAGGCTAAAGACACTAATCAATTAGGATCTCAAATCGTTCGCGAAGTTGTCATTCCTGAATTGACCAAAGAGGTCAATGAAGACAAGAATTTTTCCCAGCTACGGCAGGTTTACAATTCGCTTATTTTAGCCACATGGTACAAGAAGAAAATCAAGGACAGTATTTTAGAACAGGTGTACGCGGATAAGAACAAGGTGGCCGGGGTCAATATTGATGATCCACAGGAAAAACAAAGAATTTATGAACGGTATTTACAGGCGTTTAAAAAGGGGGCGTATAACTATATTAAAGAGGAAATAGATCCTGTAACACAGCAGACCATGCCAAGGAAATATTTCTCAGGTGGTGAAGAATTAATTAGAGTTAACGCGGCCATGTCTTTTACGACACGCATGCCATCTGATCCTGTGGTAGACAAGGCCATTTTATCAGTTGATCTTTTAGATGCAGATCCATCAATGATGATTGATGAAATTCGTAAGCAAATTTTTGGTAAAGGTGTGGACGATTGGCTAAATAGGTACAGTAAAAATGGCAATAAAGCATTAATGGAAGACACAATTGAATCACTATTAAAGGAACCGGAATTTGTTGATATATTAAGAAGAATTAACAAAGACGATATTCCTCGTGAAATAATAAAGTATGCGGTAAGAGAAAATATAAATTTGCAAACTAAAAGCTTGAGTTTATTCTTAAATGCTTTGAAAAAAGCAGCAACTGATGTTGGATTGAATAAAAAAGTACCGACTTTTAGTATGCCTATTTATGTATATGTGCAATTAATAACAGCGCTGGCGGATAGCCGGGTGCAGGAATATTTAGACAATGAGCTTATGCAGAAACCGCCGAATGAGCGGTTGAGGGCGTTGGTAGGGAAGATACGAGAATTGAAGCTGCCGTTAGACAGTGACA
>CAZKUL010000159.1:0-5183 GCA_964555945.1 uncultured Planctomycetales bacterium | reverse complement strand
CATTGAATTAATCAAATTGATTTAATTCAATGTGTCCCAATTTTATTTTTATAAACCCTTATTCCATCTTCATTGAATATTTGGATGTACTGGTCTGCTCGCTTGTTATCTGTAACGCAGATGCCCATGCTTTCATTCTTATCTAAGACGATATAATCCCCTTTGCGCTTGTCCTCACACAAAAAGTAGTCTTTTTTATCTGTGACATAGGCTGCGAGATGTTTGGTAAGACTGACGGAGGCATCTTGAGGGAGCATGGCTATCGCGGTATTCATGGTCGCCACATACCGCGGATTGATCGTTATCTTGGTATAGTCCCACCAAAGGAAAAAGTGGCCAAGTATACAAACACACAAAAACCACGACAGAAGTTCTTGGATCTTATTCCTGGGTATTGACCATTGACCAAGCCATGGACTCAATGAGATTTTCCTGATGGCACTGGCACAGGCGATGAGCAAGAAAATTGAAGCAACGATATCGTAGTGCCAGGTCGGATAAGATAACGGGATGGTCGCCAGCAGATTGATGCCGAATTCCGGCAGGCCAAGGATCCAGATGGAGGAAAAAAAGGGCAAAATGACACAGACGGGCGACAAGACCAAATAGACCGACAAAAAATTGCACCAATGCCCGACGATGGATGTTTGCAGGCCCCAGATGATGTTGGCCACCAATGAATGATCGGGGCGTAAAAAACGTCTTTTAATATTATCAATCAACCATGCCGGATAGGGGTCCACATGATAAATCTTTTGAAAATAATAGATGACCCACATGGAGAAAGCCCCCCAAGCGAAACCCAAAAGGATCGGAACAATGATCCACTTTTTTTCCTTTTTTAGATACATGGCATAAAGCCCGTACATGATGGCAATGAGGGCCATGTGTTCTTTGACCGACAATGAAAGCAATAAAAACAGCAGGAATTTCTTGAAACTACCCTTAATGAAATAATAATAAGAAAATAAAAGTAGCGGCGGTAAGAAACAGGTCTCGTGAGGAGCATTAAAATTCTGCCCCACGATAAACGGGAAAAATAAATAAGCCGCCACCATGGGGAAAATGGACCTGCGGTTGACGTATTCCTTCATGATCAAGTAAAAGGGTATGGCAGACAGGGCCAGGAAAAAAGTCTTTAGAATTAACAAATTCTCCGGACGTGGATAAAGCGCATAAAAAGGGGACAAGAGTATCAGAAATGGTGAATTGTGGGTGACGAAATTGGAACCGCTAAAGGAAGTATGAAAAAAATGACCGTGAATGTTGTTCCATTGAAGCTGACTGTAGATGGCCACATCAAATGAACTTGCGTTTTGATAGTTCAGATGGCGTAAAACACTGATGATACTGAAAAACAAAGTATAAACCACGAGCAAAATCGAAATATTCAGGATCAATGTAATGGGGGTATAACTATTCCTCCTCAATATCTTATTAAAGATAATGGCACCCATTAAAACAATCCCCAGGCAAACCCAAGGCTTCATTCCCCCCTGCTGCGCAAAGAAATAGCTATAGGGAATTAACAAAAGAAACGTCAACACAGGAAGCAACGATACGCGGGCCATCCTTAAGGCCACAAGCTCATCTGGAAAGCCAGACAAAAAATAAAGCCAAAAGCAGAAAATCAGGATAAACGGCACAAAAAATACAGTCGCGCCCGTCCATGAATCAGTGACGGTATCGTTAGCATTGATGACCAGAAAAAAAACGATAATGCAGCTTAAAAAAATGAGGAAGAAAAAATCCCACCATGAGGCCTTGGCAAGGTTAGCTTTGATATTCCGGAGCACAGGAAAATAGTATCAAAGCTTGGAGCTGGCCGCTAGAAATAATTGGAATTAATTTATCCGCCGATTTGAAACATTTCTATTTTAGTCGAAGGATAGGCGTGGTGATGGATATTGGAACGGAGCTCAGAGTAGCGGTCTTCGCGTTTCATCCAGACGACCCGGACTAAATGGCTTAAAAATTCATCACTGGCACCATTTCTCAGGTGGCTCCCCACGTCCGTACCATGGCTGGCGAACAGACAGGTGTACATCTTGCCATCCGCCGATAAACGCAAACGATTGCAGGTGCCACAAAAGGCCTTTGTTACTGAAGATATAAAACCAACTTCGCCCCTGCCGTCTTTAAAACGGTATATCTCAGAGGTGTCCCCACCCTGTGTCCCGCCAATGCGTTGCAGGGGAAATTGCGCATCAATCAAATTAATGATCTCACCGGATGGGACCACCTGGCTGTTTTCCCAATGGTTTTGGTTACCCACATCCATATATTCGATAAACCGCACGCTATGGGACGTCCCTCGAAAATGGTCGACTAAATCTAAAATGGTATGATCATTGACGCCGCGCTGGATAACGGCATTAATCTTAATGGAAGCAAAACCCGCTGCTTCGGCGGCACGAATGCCTGCCAGCACGTCCTTAACTGAGCCTTTCTCACCGCTCATCTGATGAAAAATAGTTTCATCTAACGTATCGAGGCTGACGGTCAAGCGATGAAGACCGGCCGCTTTCAGGCGTTGGGCCCACGCCGTCAACATTGAACCATTGGTGGTCAATGCCAAGTCCTCAATGCCGCGGATGGTTGATAATTGGCTAATAAGGACATCAAGCTCAGGCCTTAACAAAGGTTCCCCCCCTGTTAACCGAAGCTTTGTCACTCCAAGCCCCACAAAAATCCGCGCCAGGCGTTCGATTTCTTTAAAATTCAGCCATTGTTCTTTGGCCAAAAACTGGTAGGCATGATGGTATTTTTCCGACGGCATGCAATAGGGGCAACGGAAGTTACAACGATCAATCAAAGATATCCTAAGATCGCGTAAAGATCTATTTAATGTATCAGTGACGGGCATAATTCCTTTCGAATTTCGAAGCAATTGGGCCTTTTCAGGGATATCCGCAGGTCGCGCAGGGGTCTTTCGAATGTGTCTGAGATAGGCATGGCATCAATACCGTCATTACGAGGGTGTAGTCACGAAGCAATCTAAAAAATTAGTTGTTCTATTAGAGATTGCTTCGCCCTTTGGGCTCGCAATGACGGATTTTTAAATATTACTCCGTTGAAACGGTCTTGGTCTTCTCCAATGCTCCGTGCATGGTGTGCCATGATAGGACGGCGCATTTGACCCTGGCAGGGTATTGCCAGATGCCGGAAAAAACAGTGAGTTTTTCCAGATGATTGGGCTGTTGGTCCGGTTTTAATTCACCGATGGCCAGCTTGTGAAATTCATTGAATAATATATTGGCCTCTTCAATAGTTTTTCCCTTAAGGGCCATCGTCATCATGGAAGCTGAAGCTTTGGAAATGGCACAGCCGGAACCTTCGAAGGCTGCCTCTTCAATGACGCCTTGGGCATTGACCTTCATATACACCCACAGATGGTCCCCGCAAAGCGGATTATAACCTTCGGCCGCATGCGTGGCCCCCGGCAATTTTTTGAAATTTCGGGGGGAACGGTTATGTTCTAGGATGGTTTGTTGGTAGAGTTCGTCGCGCATATGGGTCAATTCTAATTGAGATTGCTTTGGAGCAACTGCGAATGTCCGGTATGAGGACCTTCGCTCGCAATGACGTAATTTGATATTATTTAAAAACTTCTTTGGCTCGGTATAGAGCCCTGACTAGAACATCGATTTCTTCTTTGGTGTTGTAAAAGGCCAGGGAGGCGCGGGCAGTGGCTGGGATGCCGAAACGTTGCATCACCGGCTGGGTGCAGTGATGGCCGGTACGGATGGCCACCCCCTCCTGATCAACCAGGGTCCCTAAATCGTGGGGATGGATCCCATCGACAACAAATGATAAAATGGATGTCTTATCCCTCGCCGTACCAATGAGGCGTACTCCATTAATGGACAAGAGTTGTTTGGTCCCATACTCTAATAATTCTGCTTTATATTGCTTCATGTCATCCCAGGGATGGGTTTGGAGGAATTCCAGGGCTGAGCGCAGGCCGATGACCTCGGCAATGGGGGGTGTCCCTGCTTCAAATTTATAGGGCAATCCATTATAGGTCGTCCCGGTAAAACTCACGCTTTTGATCATGTCCCCGCCTCCCTGATACGGCGGCATGGCCTCGAGCCACTTCTCCTTGCCGTAACAGACGCCCACCCCTGTCGGTCCAAAAACCTTATGCCCTGAAAAAACCAGAAAGTCACAGTCCAGCTCCTGGACATTAATGGCCGTATGGGTCACGGCCTGGGCAGCATCGATCACAACGACAGCCCCGCGCTGGTGGGCAGCTTCAATCACTTTCTTGACAGGATTAACGGTCCCCAGGGAATTCGACACCCAGACCAAGGAGACTAATTTAGTTTTTTCTGTGAAAAGCTTAAGATACTCATCAAGGATGATTTCTCCCTGGTCATTGATGGGAATGACCTTAAGCACGCAGCCGATTTGCTGGCAAAGCATTTGCCAGGGAACGATATTGGAATGATGCTCCATATGTGAAATGATGATCTCATCATCTTTTTTAAGAAAATGCCTGCCGTAAGATTGGGCAATCAGGTTAAGGGACTCAGTCGCCCCTTTGGTGAAAATGATTTCATGCACTTTAGCGACATGAATGAATTGACGCACCACCTGGCGCGAAAATTCGAAAGCCGCCGTGGCTTGTTCACTTAAAAAATGTACCCCTCGGTGCACATTGGCTACACCTGTCACATAATAAGCGTTCATGGCATCGATGACGCAACGGGGCTTAAGGGTCGTGGCGGCGTTGTCGAGATAGACTAGGGGCTTGCCGTGGACCGTGATATTCAGGTTTGGGAAGTCCTGGCGGAGTTTTTGGACGTTGAATGTGGACATATATCCTTCTATCTTGCACTAAACAGACATTGGGATATTTTCTTCCGCCAAAATGCTAAATATTCCCTGTTCTTTGCTCGGCAATCGGTAAAGACCAACAGATTAATAAATGAGCAAAAGCACGCATTTTGGTTACAGAAAACATCCCAACGTCTGTTTGACGCATTTTAAACATGAATCCCGAAAATCTATTTCAAAAAAACCTCATATTAAAGCCTGACTTCCGGAAATTTCTTGAGTAGAAGACGGCTTAGTTTACCGCGGATGGAGTCACTCTTGATGGTATTGAGGATATCGTCAATGAAACCCTTTGACAATAATTGAATGGCCATCTGTTGGGTAATGCAGCGGCTTTGCAAATA
>CAZKUL010000158.1:0-5184 GCA_964555945.1 uncultured Planctomycetales bacterium | reverse complement strand
GAAAATAGGAACTACGTGGAAAGGTGGGTTAGTGCAGCAGCCTCATTTTTGTCAGGCATAATGACTTGTAACCGTCAATTTGGGTATTTGCGGGTTCCAAAGCTTGGGCTTTTGTAAAATCCGCTAAAGCTAAATCATAACGCTGCATTTGCATCGATAACATCCCTCTTTCAATATAAGCATCTGTGAAATACGGAGCGAGTTCAATGGCGTGGTCCAAGTCAGCCATGGCTTCCCTATATATATGCAGTTTTTGATATACCCAGGCCCTTTTGACATAGGTGGGAAAGTAATCCGGTTCCATGCCAATCGACTTGTTTAAATCTTCCAGCGCTTGGGTCGTTTTGCCTTCCAGGGAATAAATGATGCCGCGATTCTCATAGCTAATATTATCCGGTTTGATAAGGATGGCACGACTCAAATAATCTATGGCCTTCTCATACCTTCCTATCGAACCCTCCATGCGCCCTAAACTGGCATTGACACGGGCCTTATGGGGTGAATGCTTTATGTTATCTTCCCATAAGGCTAATTCATTGGCCCAAACCTTATTACGTTCATAACTCATGACAGCCAAAATGACAATGATGCACCCAACAGCCTTTAGCAATGTCCTGGAGTCTTTTATCCAAAGAGTCAGTGTGGTCATCAGGGTCAAAAAGAACCCAAATGAGATCAGATAAAGCTTATGCTCAAAGATGACATTCGACCGGGGAGCCAAATTAATGGAAAAGGTAATCAATATCCAGGCCAGGCCAAATGCAACCAGAGGCAGGCGCCGACGCAGTTTGATGATAAGGAAAATGATGCCAACGATCATCATGATGCCAATCAAGGTCAAGGGAGGATGTAAAACGCCTGTGGACGCCGGATAATCATAGTCTAAATTCTGGTTCACAGGCCACATAAACAGCCGCATAAAGGTCAAGAAGACCCTCATCTGCGTCAGAAAATAATGAACAGGGGTCAGGATATCACCATCATGGGATTCTGAAGGGATCGAATGAAGGAGACTACCGCTTCCCGCATGCAGCATCTTGGAAAGCAATAAGAATAATAGCCCCCCCAAGACCAGGAATCCTATAAGGACTTTCCCATTACTTTTTTTAGGAATTAAGATCCACTCCACAGCTACTATCATTGCTGGTATTGTCACCATCACCTCTTTAGTCAAAATTCCCAGAGACGTTGCAAGAGCTGCTAATCCAAAAAATAAAATCGCATACCTTCGCTCCCCCGCCAATCTGGCCTGCAGATAAAAATACAGCGTTGCTAAATAAAACACCGTGGCCATGGATTCGAAACGCTGAGTGATATAGGTCACAGCCTGGGTCTGGCAGGGATGGACTAAAAAAAGGACCGCAATGAGAAACGGCAGTTCTTTGGCTATTGTATCGTCGGCGTGAAAAAATTTGGTGATTCTAAATAACAATGCCGCCAAAGCCCACACCAGCCCTGTGGCTGCCAGATGTACGCTAAAATTAAAAACATGGTAACCCGACGGATTAAGCTGGCAAAAATAATAATTCAACGCAAAAGAATACATGCCCACCAAACGGGTCATGGGAAAGGCATGCCACATCACGTGGAAATTGTTCAAATTCTTGATGAAGGGATTGGTAACGATGAAAAGGTAGTCGTCGAAGACAAAACCAAAATGAAATGTCTGGCCGTAGATCAAAAGGCCAAGCGCGAAGAGAATTGACCAGCGTATTAAATAATAAAGAATCATGAATTGATTGGCTAGCTAAAGACCCCATTAGACATAGTCTACCTAATATTGAAACATTTGGATACAAAGCGGGCTATGAGTAAAGAATTATTTTCTTCCACACATTAAGGAATTTTTTGCCAAATGTCCGCGAAGATTTACAACAAAAATGTTCCAAATAAAGAGAGTCTATTAGAACATTTTTGTTGTAAACCGAAGCGGACGGCAAAAATATTCCGTGTGGAAGAAAATAATTCTTTACTCATAGCCTTGTACTAGCTGCATGTCGTAACTGTCCACAGGCGGCGTTGACGTCTTTACCTCTGGGTGTCCGGATGGTGGCGTGAATGCCGCTGTCCTCCAAGCTGTCCCTGAACTTAAGCATCTCCTCGCGTGTCGGTGTTTGATGGTCAAATTCTGAAACGGGATTATAGGGGATAAGGTTCATTTTGCAAATGATCCCTTTAAAAGCTTTTTTCAAGCTGGCGACGGCATGGGGGGTGCATGTGAGGTCTTTGATCAGGATGTATTCAAAGGTGATCTGCCGGTGAGTTTTGCGCCCATAGTCGCGGCAGGCGGCGATCAGCTCGTCAAAAGGATATTTTTTGTTGACCGGCATGAGCACATTGCGGGAAGGATTATCATAGCCGTGCAGGGAGATAGCCAGTTCGACTTGCAGGCCTTGCTCGGCCAATTCCTTGATCCTGGGAACGACGCCGACGGTGGAAATGGTGATATGACGGGCACCGATGTTCATGCCTTTCTCGGCATTAATAATACGGATCGCTTTCATCAAGTTAGTAAAATTGTCAAGTGGCTCACCCGTGCCCATAAACACGATATTGGTCAAAGGTCTTTGGTGTTTCAATGCCTCTTCTTTGACATGCAAAACTTGGGTTGTGATCTCGGCACAACTCAAATTTCTCTTCCACCCACCGATACCGCTGGCGCAAAATTTACAACCGAATTTGCAGCCCGCCTGGGTCGAAATGCAGGCTGTGCTGCGGGTGGGCGTCGGGATCAAGACGCTCTCGATTTTCTCATGGTCATGCAAGTCGAAAAGGAATTTGGTCGTCCCATCCTCGGAGACCAGCTTTTGAGCGATGGTATTGGGCTTGAGAATAAATTCTTGCGCCAGCCGGTCACGCAGGTCCTTTGAGATATTGCTCATCGCTTCAAAGCCCCACGCGCCTTTTTGATAGATCCACTGAAAAACCTGTTCGGCACGAAAGGGCTCTGCGGCGATGGACTTCAAATAGGCCGCTAATTCTTCTAAAGATAAATCACGAATATCGGCTGGGGATGTCATTTGTTCTCGATGAATTCACCGATGTCACGGTATTTTTTGTAACGGGCATCAAGGAGCTCTTGGGTGGTTAAAGAGGATGCTTTCTTAAAATAGCTGATGAGCGCATTCTTTAGCAGTTGGGCCACCTCTTGCGGCTCCCTGTGGGCGCCCCCTAAGGGCTCAGGGATGATCTCATCAACGATCTTAAACTTGATCAAATCTTCGCCGTGCAATTTCAGGGCCTCCGCGGCCTGGGGCGCTTTGAGAGAACTGCGCCAGAGGATGGACGCACAGCCTTCGGGGGAGATGACCGAATAATAGGCATGCTGCAATATAAAAATGCGGTCCGCGACACCTATGCCTAAGGCTCCGCCACTACCCCCTTCGCCGATGATGACCGCAGCTATGGGCGTCTTGATGCCGGCCATGTCACGCAGATTCTCGGCAATGGCCTGGGCTTGCCCGCGCTCTTCGGCCCCTATGCCCGGATAAGCGCCGGGGGTGTCTATAAGACAAATGACCGGCACTTGAAATTTAGCGGCCAGGCGCATCAAGCGTATGGCCTTGCGGTAACCTTCCGGATGGGCGCAGCCAAAATTACGCAAAACATTCTCTTTGACATCCCGGCCCTTTTGATGGCCTAAGATCATCACTTTTTGGCTCTCCATCTTGGCAAAACCGCCCACCAAGGCCATATCATCGGCAAAAAGCCTGTCCCCGTGCAATTCCAGGAATTCGTCTGTCATCATGCGGATATAATCAAGCGTGTAAGGACGTTTGGGATGGCGGGCAATCTGCACCCGCTGCCAGGGCGTCATGTGATTATACACATCGTTCTTAAGCTTTTCGAGCTTGGACTCCAGACGCTTGATCTCAGGCTCCAGGGTCACACGCTTGGATCCCATTTGACGCAAATCATTGATCTTATGCTCAAGCTCGAGAATCGGTTTTTCAAAGTCTAATACGGCCATAAAGAAAGTTCCTCTTGAGATCCCTCGCTTTCAGGCTCGGGATGATTTCGACATTACGTCGAAATCAATTCTGAATAGTGACTTCCGTTCCGACGGGAATAATATCAAAAATTTCCTCAACGTCGGCATTCTTGAGACGAATGCACCCATCCGTCACCTGCTGCCCGATTTGGTCCGGATGAACAGTGCCGTGAATGCCATAATGCGGGTCGGTGTCAAAGCCCATCCACCGGCTGCCTAATTCATTCTCAGGGCTTTCAGAAGGGATGGGCGCTCCCCCATTTTTGAACCAAACCGGATTGGGGATTTTGGTCGCGATCTTGAAGGCGCCCACCGGGGTAATATTATCTCTTCCCGTCGATACATGATAAATTTTAATCACCTCTTCACCGGATTTAAGGAACAAGACATTTTGTGATTTGTTGATGAGCACCGTAAAAGGTGATGTCCATATGCGCAATTTCTCGCCGGTACGGATCACATCACTCTTTAAGCCATTGGCCTTTTTGATCAATTCAGCGGTGGTATTGTACCTCCGGGCCAATTTCCCCAAAGAATCGCCGGGGACAATTTCATAAGAAATGGTTTGAGGCATCTGCGCGGGGGAAAAAATCAAAGAAATGTTTAATTCTCCCAGCTTTTGTTGCACTTCTTCAATCTTATCATAATCAGGATAATTACTGATGATCTGATCGTAGGCATCCTTGGCTTTGAGTTTATCTCCTTCAGCCTCATATTTGGCCGCCTGGTCCAAGAGCTGGTTGACAGGCACGTTTGTCGCCTCGGCGTCTTGGGATGCGCCTGCCTTGTGATGATGAAGGACGACGATGGTGCCAATAGCCAACACCATGGCCACAATAATGCCTATGATAATCTTTTGGTTCATAACTCCCCCTGACCCCCTCTTTAAGAAAAGAGGGGGGATATAATTTATCTAATATAAAATCATCGCGCAAATGGTGCCAAAGACAAACCCTGCCAATACCTGGATGGGCGTATGTCCCACTAATTCCTTGAGCCTCTGTTCTTCAATCTGGCCTTTCCAGTAAATATCATCCATCATTTTATTGAGGATGGTAGCCTGGTAACCAGTGGCGCGTCGAACGCCTTGGGCATCGAACATGGTCACCATGGCAAATACGGCAGATACGGCAAACAAAGGGCTGTTAAAGCCATATTCCAGGCCCACGGATGTCGCCATGGCTGATGCGCCA
>CAZKUL010000157.1:0-5241 GCA_964555945.1 uncultured Planctomycetales bacterium | reverse complement strand
AATTGTTTTTCCTGGATGCTGTGCTAAGGAGGGAAAGCCTTTTTAACCGTTTTTTATGGTCCTTGGACAGGGGAGAATATCCCCACACTCAGCAAACATTGTCCTCACTGATCAAGCGTTGTTTTATCATTAATTATTTGGAGAATTTTTCTCATTTTTATGATTTTGTCCTCTTTGTGTGCACGAAAACGGGGACCAAATGATAAAAAACCTTAACGATAAATCCGGAAAGACAGATAATGGAAAATTGGAAAATTTCGATACATTTGCCCGCGATTATAAAATAATCTTAGACAAGAGCCTGACATGGGGCGGCGAAAAGGGTGAATACTACGCTGCGTATAAAGCAGCTTACCTTGGCCGCCGCTTGGGGAAAAACTTTCGCGGAAAAATCCTCGATTATGGCTGCGGTGTGGGTTTACTGGCAGAGGAGCTGCGCCGACAGTTTCCCGATGCGTCTGTGGATGGATTTGATGTTTCTGCAGCATCCATTGAGCTCATCCCAGATCATTTAAAGAAACGGGGATACTTTACATCACAGTTAAACGATTTAAGCCAAAGCTATGACGTGATGGTGGTGGCCAATGTTTTGCATCATATTGAAGCCTCCGAGCGTCAAGTTATCATCAGGAGACTCAAGGCCTTAATAAAGGCTGAAGGGAAAATCATTATCTTTGAGCATAACCCCCTTAATCCTTTAACACGGAAAATCGTCAGGGACTCCCCCCTAGACCGGGGAGTCGTGTTGTTGCCGTCTACAGAGACCCTCTTCTATTTAAAAGAAGCAGGGGCCCAAGACACGCAACTTAATTACATTGTTTTTTTCCCCAAATTTCTGTCAGCGCTACGTTGGGCTGAGCCGTTTTTATCCTGGTTACCTCTAGGTGCACAATATGTGGCCCACGGGCATTTTAGGAAAATTATCTAAGGACATCCTTGCTCGCAACATCGTGTGGTGGGTGCTGTTGGCCTTGCTGTTATCGGCGAGCGTCAACTGGCGCTTGTGCACCATCGAGCGGGGTAAATATTTGTTGGGGATTTATTACAATGGATTTTATCAGAACGCTTTCGATGGGATTGTTTATAAGGACTATTTAAAGACGCACGGCATTACGCATGAGTTTATTACAAGCAATATTTAAACGCCTCGAGACGCCAGGCGGGAGGATGTATGGTCGATATTTCTGTTGTTGTCCCGGTTTATAAGGAAGAGGCAAACATCAAGCCGTTCTTGGCCCGTATGGAAAAAGTATTGGCGACGACGTCCAAGAGCTATGAGATTATTTTTGCCCTTGATCCATCCCCCGACCGGACAGAGGAGATCATTCTTCAAGAAATTGAGCGCAACAGCCATATCCGTCTGATGGTGTTCTCACGCCGTTTTGGCCAACCAGCGGCGACCATGGCGGGCATCCTGACCTGTTCGGGTGAGGCCTGTGTGGTCGTTGATGTGGACCTCCAGGACCAACCGGAACTCATTGAGCCTTTATATGCAAAGCTCAAGGAAGGTTATGAGGTGGTGTATGCCAAGCGCCGCACCCGCAAAGGCGAGACCTTCATCAAGGAGTGGGTATCACACATCGGTTACTCGTTGATCAATCGTTTGAGTGACATCCAGATCCCTCGGGACACAGGCGATTTTCGCATCATGACACGGCGTGTCATTGAAGAATTACGGCGATTGAATGAAGGTCATGGTTTTTTACGCGGCTTGGTGGCCTACGTGGGTTTTAAGCAAACGTTCATTGAGTACGACCGCGATGAACGTTTTGCCGGGAAAGGCAAGTACAATCGTTTGACAGGTTCGCTCAAGATAGGCCTGAATGGCTTGATAGGATTTAGTTCAAAACCTTTATTTATGATGTCCATTGTCGGTTTTGTGCTGGCGTTCTTCAGCTTTTTGCTGGGGGCCTGGTATGTCTTTCAAAAATTGATGAATTTTAATTTGACTCCCGGGCTCTCCACGACGGTCTTGGTGGTAAGTTTCTTTGCGGGTGTTCAATTGCTGGGATTGGGACTCATCGGTGAATACGTAGGACGGATCTATGATGAGGTCAAGCGCCGTCCCCTGTACATTGTCGACCGGCAGGTTAATTTCGGGAAAAAGAGGTGATGCTGCCATTTGATTTGCCGCCAGTGAATGCTTCTTCCTTGGTCCCCAAGTGGGATGGCCGCTTTTTTGTCGTGGGAGACCAGAAGACGGCGGTGCTTGAATATAGCGAAAATTCTGTCGGATGGTCGGATGATTTAAGGACCCTTCATGAAGACTCTATCGGGAACCGTCATCCGATCGATATAGCTTCAAGAAAAGACGCGTTAGGGCAGGTAAGACAATTTTTGCCATCGCAGAGATCCGTCATCTTGGAGATTGGTTGTTCTTCCGGCTATTTCATCCGGGAACTGGTGGCGTCTTTTCCGGAGGCCGTGGTGATGGGGGCGGATGTGGTACGCCAGCCGCTGGACCGTCTGGCTCAGGAAATGCCGGGCATTCCCTTGTTTCGTTTTGATTTGCTGCGCTGCCCTTTGCCGCGGCAAAGCATTGATGTTATCGTGATGTTAAATGTGCTCGAACATATTGACCATGATCTGGGGGCATTGCAAAAGGTTTTTGATTTGCTTAAACCCGGCGGCATTTTGGTCATCGAAGTGCCGGCATCCCCCATGCTTTATGGGGCCTATGATATTCAATTGCGCCATTTCAGGCGGTATGCGGCAGGTGAGTTTTTTGCCAAGTTAAAGAAGGCAGGTTTCAGCATTTACAGGAAATCCCATTTGGGCTTTGTTCTTTTTCCGGCCTTTGCCATCGTTAAGTTGTGGGACAAATTTTTTTCATCTCAACAGCATAAACCGGTGGTCAGCCAGCAGGCCGGCAGCACATCCCATAATCCTTTGGTTCGATGGGCATTTGCATTTGAGTCAACCTATTTATCAGGCCTGTCACTGCCGTTTGGTATAAGAGTGTTGGCGGTGGCGGGTAAGCAAAAACAGGGAGCTGCGGCGTGAGCCAAAACATGATTGTGACCGGCGCTGCCGGTTTTATAGGCAGTCATCTGGTCGACCGGCTGCTTGCCCTGGGCCATCAGGTCACAGGGATCGATAATTTTTCAACGGGCCAGCGTCGGTTCCTGGAGGGGGCCCTTGCTCATCCTCGTTTCCGGCTCAACGAGGCAGACTTGCTGGATCTGGATCCGTTGAAGCAAACGTTCAGCGGCGCAGGGAAGGTTTTCCATCTGGCCGCTAATGCCGATGTGCGCTTCGGCATCCATTATCCCCACAAAGATCTCCAGCAAAACACGATAGCAACCTTCAATGTGCTGGAAGCTATGAGGGCCAATGGCATTACGGACATTGTTTTTTCCTCCACAGGCTCCATTTATGGAGAAGCAAAAATTATCCCCACACCGGAAGACGCGCCGTTTCCTATACAAACATCTTTGTACGGCGCCTCTAAATTAGCATGCGAAGGCCTCATTGAAGCTTACTGTGAAAGTTTCGGGTTTAAGTCCTGGATCTTCCGCTTTGTCGCCATTTTGGGAGAACGCTATACCCATGGTCATGTTTTTGATTTTTACAAAAAGCTTTTAGACAATCCCCATGAATTATCGGTCTTGGGTGATGGCTATCAAAAAAAATCGTACCTGTACATCCAAGATTGCCTGGATGCCATGCTCTTGAGCATGGATACATTCAAGGATAAGGTCAACATCCTCAATTTAGGGACTGATGAATATTGTGAGGTCAATGATTCGCTGGGCTGGATCACGGCGCACCTTGGCCTTAAACCAACATTTAAATACAGTGGCGGTGAGCGCGGATGGATCGGGGACAATCCTTTTATATTCCTGGATATCCAGAAGGCGAGGCGTATGGGCTGGAACCCAAAATTAACGATCAAGGATGCGGTGATCAAGACATTGAATTATTTGCAGGATAATCCTTGGGTCATGGAAAGAAAGCAGGGAGGTTAAGGATGATCATCGTGCGAAGCCCTTTAAGGGTGACATTGGCAGGCGGAGGGACGGATTTACCGTCGTATTATGAGAAGTTTGGAGGGTTTTCGATTGCCGCTGCCATCGACCGTTATGTGTATATTGCCCTGCATCGCACATTCCGCCCGGGCTATATCATTAAATATTCCTCGATGGAAAAAACGCCGCACGTCGATAAGATCAAACATCCCATTATCCGCGAATCCCTGAAACTCTATGGCATGAAGGATAATTATTTAGAGATAGCCAGCATGGCGGATATTGCGGCTGGGACAGGGCTTGGCTCTTCCGGGAGCTTTACAACGGCCTTACTTAAAGCCCTGCACGCGTATAAACGCAATCTTATCCATCCAGAAGAATTGGCCGAGCAGGCGTGCGATATCGAAATCAATAAATTGGGAGAGCCTGTCGGAAAACAGGACCAGTATATTGCCGCTTTTGGGGGGATCACCTGTTTTGAATTTTCCAAAAGGTCCGTCAAAGCTTATCCTTTAAAAATTGAAAAAGAAATCCTGTATGATTTAGAAGACAATCTTTTGTTGTTTTTTACCGGGTATACACGGTTTGCCTCAGGAATTCTTCAAGAGCAGCATCTTAAGAGTAAGGCCAATGACAAGGCCATGATCGATAATCTGCATTTTATCAAAGCCTTGAGTGCCGATATTAGAAAGTCCCTTGAAGGAGGGGACCTTAAGAAATTTGCAACCTTGATGAATGTCCATTGGGATTATAAGAAAAAAAGATCGGCGTCGATATCCAATGCCAAAATCAACAGCTGGCATGAGTTGGCTTTAAAAAACGGGGCGCTGGGTGGAAAATTGATTGGCGCCGGGGGAGGCGGTTTCTTGATGTTTTATTCCGTGGACCATGTGAAGCTCCGGCACGCGATGACCGCCGCGGGACTGCAAGAGGTACGCTTCCGGTTTGATTTCGAAGGGACCAAGGTGATGTCCCAGTCATGATGCCTCCTGTGGTCATCATCGCCGGTGGAACCGCCAGCCGCTTACGGCCGATGACGGAGGCAATCCCTAAGTCATTGCTCCCGGTTGCGGGCAGGCCTTTTATTGACCACCAGCTTTCATTGTTACGCAAGAATGGCATTAACAAAGTGGTGATCTGTTCCGGTCATCTCAGTCGGCAGATCGAGGATTTTGTCGGGGACGGAAGCTGCTATGGTTTATCTGTCCAATTTTCCGTCGATGGAGAAAAACTGTTAGGGACCGGAGGCGCTGTCCAAAAGGCTTTACCCCTC
>CAZKUL010000156.1:0-5297 GCA_964555945.1 uncultured Planctomycetales bacterium | reverse complement strand
TTTCCCGTCAGGCCAGCATGATTATTTTTGGCTGGGTTAAGATGATTCCCTACACCGTATGCGAAGATTCGATACCTAAAAATACTTTTTTACCATCGATAGTGATTCCCATGGCTACCATCAGTCCATCCTCGGCATAACGCTTGCCATCGATAAATATGCCAATAATGTCATGTTCTTTTAAGGACCGATTGTAAAACTGCTTGAGCGTTTTAGCGGTCTGCAATTTGAATCGTTTAGAAAGATTCGAGGGACTTACCCCAAAAACTTCTCCCGCCAAAGAAGCGCTACGGCTATATTTATGCGTACTCAATCCGTGTAAAAGCTTTAATACGGTTTGACCATCATCGGCAAATGGCTTTTGTAGGCGCTCATAAGAGGTAAGCTGGATCTCTTGGTTACTTGCGATATTGCGTACACGGGGCACCTGGATAGGAAATTTTTGGTCTCGCAAGTACACAGAACCGTTTTGTTTGCCCCAACGGGCATTATCGCCACCACGCACATAACGATCTCCAGCGATCTGTTTTACCTCGGCCTGTAGCTCTTCAACCACTGCCTTTAAGCCTAAAGGAATCAGTTCTTGGATGATCGCCATTTTCACATCAAACTCTTCACTGTAGCTCTCTACGATTTTGTTCATAGCGGCCTGACGCTTATCATCAATTTTTATCTTGGATTTACCGCGGCGTCTTGTTATATTGAACTTAATAGGCATGGGTTTATCCTCCGTTGGTTAAATAGAGTCTTCGCAAACCCTATTTTAGGGGAACCCTGCCTATTTCTTTTATCGAATTTCAACTAACTTTAGCATTCCTTCACTCATATTTGATATTTGTAACTACTTGATCAGATTATATTTTTAAAGTCCGATGGTTTTCTTAATATCTTTCATAAGAAGGTACAGGTGAAGGGGGTCAATAGGGGAAGGCTCAAAGCCAATCTTTTCGTAAAAATGTTTGGCCTGCGCATCTTTAGCATGGACGAGAACTGCCCTGCCGCCAATAATTTCTGCAGCGTCAATAATCCTCAAAAGAGCATCACGGACTAGAGCTTTACCGATACCACAGCCTTGTTGTGTTTTATCCACGGCAAGACGGGCGATGATGATGACAGAAATTGGGTGGGCGGACAATCCTTTTCCAACCCGATGAGGTGTTGTTGCCTTAAGTACTGAACCTGGTGTCAACGTGTAATAGCCAAAAACTTTATCTTCTCTAGTTGTGATATAAGTCCTGGCTGCTCCATTTTGATTATTAATTAAAGCAAAACTTTTTAGGTAATTATTTAAAGGTTCAGAACCGCAATCGAAAGCATTGACATTATGGTGCCGGTCAAGAAGGATGGGGCTTTTGAGTTTATCCATGAAAGATATCCGCAGCCTTGAAAAACTTTTTGAGTTTTGTGTTTTCGCGTGCGGGACGATCTAAAGCTGTGCTAAATGCCTTCCATTGGGCTTCCGGAAGCGTAAACTGGGTTTTATTGGCCACCAGATCCTCGGCTTCCTTGATAGCGCTATTTAAAACGAAGGCAGATAATTTCATATTCTTGAGACTTGCGGCATAGACCAAGAAATCCTTTTGGGAGTTTTCTATCCTTAAATCAATACGGGTATCTTTCTGTATAACTGGCATATACGAATCCTTTCTTTATCCTACGTTTCAAGGATACCATACGGTACACACTTTGTCCACACATATTTCTCACTCTGATCATATTTAGTTTAAAATAATCCATCGTTCACCGCTTTTAGCATTGGTAAGCCCTAAAATGACCTCATAGAAAAAGTTCGGATTTTGGGGGTGACCGGGGAGTTTTTTTGGCCGTTGCAACTCATTGAAGTTTATGAAGTTACAACGGCCTTCTTGTTTACCGATCGATAAACTGAGCGAACCCTTCAAGATTCCAATTTGGAATCTTGAAAAATATTTGATTTCTCGTCGAACAAAATCAAATTAGCATTTCTTTCATTTATATAGTATCCTATAGATATGTTTACCAATATGTCATTGCGAGGTGTGTTTTCCTGGCCGAAGCAAACTTATTTTACTTTCATTCCCGCGAAAGCAGGAATCCATTTCTTTATTTTATTAGTTTTTTTAGCTAATACTCTTGGTCCTTCGCCTATGGCCCAAGCAGAAGATTTCCGTTTGCCTGCGCCAGGTGTAATGGTACAACTAAGTCCTGCGTTTAACCCGCCAAACCTTAAAGGCATCAAAGTTCACCCTGATAATCCTTTCCGTTTTGATTTCATCCTTGATAAAGGTGATAGCCAATTAAGTCATGATCAGCTTAAAGATGAATCCAATAAGTTGATTAAATATTTTCTTGCAAGTTTAACTATTTCAGAAAAAGATTTGTGGGTCAATCTATCGCCATATGAGAAAGACCGTATTGTTCCAGAATCCTTTGGACAAACAGAGATGGGCAGAGATTTATTAGCCGAAGATTATATGCTCAAGCAAATAACGGCCAGCTTGATTTACCCGGAAGGGGAGACAGGAAAGAAATTCTGGAAACGTATATATGAAGAAGCGGCAAAAAAGTTTGGAACTACCAATATCCCTGTTAACACGTTTAACAAGGTTTGGATAGTGCCTGGAAAGGCAGTTGTGTATGAGAATGCTAATGCAGGTACAGCCTATGTGGTGGAATCAAAGCTTGGAGTTATGTTGGAACAAGACTATTTATCCTTACAAATGCATGAAGGCATTCTGTCCGGGCCCGTACCGGCCAAAGACGCCAATCAGTTAGGCTCTAAAATCGTTAGGGAGATTGTCATTCCTGAATTAACCAGGGAAGTTAATTTTGATAGGAATTTTTCCCAGCTACGGCAAGTTTATAATTCGCTTATTTTAGCTACATGGTACAAGAAGAAAATTAAAGACAGCATTCTAACCCAAGTTTACGAGAATAAGAATAAAATTGCTGGTGTCAACATTGATGATCCTCAAGAAAAACAGAAGATTTATCAACGGTATTTACAGGCATTTAAAAGGGGGGCGTATAACTACATTAAAGAAGAAATTGATCCATTCACTCAAGAGACAATTCCAAGGAAGTATTTTTCAGGGGGAGTGGATTATGCCATGTTTGGTGACAAGACAGATGAAGCTTTAAGAATTACCCAAGACTCAGCGATGATACGTTCTTTAAGAAATATTATGGCGGGTACTTTGCTTATATTAGGTGTTTCTTTGGCTGTTTCGCCACAACATGCGATAGCCAAAGATTTGGGGGCACAAACAATTACAGAAAAGAATCAAAGTTTTGACCCAGTACAAGATCAAAGGATCAGCTCAGAAGAGGTTAACCGGTTAATTGATCAGATATATAAAATGGACTTTTTTAGTCCCAAAATAAATGATACTGACAAGAAGATTTATATCCAGTCATCGAATAAATTATTGACAGGGGGAAAAGCAGCTTATAATTTTTCATTGGAACGAATAGTGAGAGATGGGTCTAAACAAAATAAATCAACAATGGTTCCTCCAATAGATAGGGTTTTAGTGTTGTTATTTGCTTTAGATAGTCAAAAGGCTGAAACCGATCTCCGTGCAGTTCTAGAGAACCAAAGCTTATCTGAGCCATATAAAGAAAAAATCAGGATCTATGTAGACAATGTGAGGGACCAAAGAAATTGGGATAGGTTGGGATGGTGGATCTTTGTTGGTTTATTTGCAGTAGTAGGTGTTTTTTCTGCTACCGTGGTGACTCTTGGAAATCGTGACTATAATCGAAACTTTAATTCGCTTTTAGAGGAAATGGAACGGAAGACCCAATTAGGACAAAGCATAGAAGAGGAAATCATAGAATCGATAAATTTAATGGAATCTCAAAATACTGCAGGTTTTAAAAAGAGTCCGATTGATTACGGTCGCTATTTAGAAAGATTGGCAAAGATGGTATTGTTTGTAGGGAATAAAAATAAAGCCTTTTCAAAATTGAGACAGGAATTGATTTCCGTAGGGGCCCATGGGTATAGACTAGGTCTTTTTCCTGACTCAAAACCAATAAAATATATTAGTGATGAAACGCTGGTTCCTTTGGCTGAAGCGGAATACAGGCTGAATGGTAATCCTGACGAGGAATTGATTTTTGATATCTTTGATAGGGGAATAAAAAAAGGGATATTATCCCCTGAAGGACATTCGATCTTTAACCGTTACCGTCAATTAAAAGCAGCGGGGATCGCCCCGTTGAAATGCTTGATTGATGAGACCCAATATGGGAAATACACGGTTCAGGAATTAACAGAGCGTGCTCAGCAAATCCGTCAAGGAGAGATTAAGGGCATTCATGACGGCCTTGACATTCATAACGAGCTTGATGTGGCCCTGAATTATTCCAATTTTATGGCCGATTCCCATTATTTAAGAGTTGATGAGCGTATTACTTTTAAAGAATTCAAGTCCATGTTTCAGGAAGTTAGAAAGGGTCACATTCCGACAAATCCTGCTCGAGAAAAAATTCCAGAAGCAGAAAAGCAGCAGATCCGAGGGTTAGTTTATGAAGCATATCTCATGTGGACTAAAATCCTGGATATACAGAAACGGGCCGAGGATCTTGGTCGTCCTGTTGTAGTAGTAGAGAACCTTTCCTATGGGGCAGTAGCATTGGCACCTATTACCACCCAACATATGGGCCAAAAATACATTGTGGGAACGATGATACCGGTTATCAGCACTAAAATCGGATCAACCGAAAACCACAGAAACGAATATTATTTAAGACAGGATTTATTTACCGAAACGCAGATCAAAGATTTTATGGGCCAAGAACCAATTATCATCGTCGTAGATGGGACAACATCCGTGGCTGATCCAACAAGGACATTAGCGCATATCCCTGACGCGTATAAGGGATATCGTAATTGGTTTTTGGCTTTTAATCTGGCTGTGGCTGGAAGGATTAATCCGGAAGGTTTTTATGAAGACCAAAGATTTGCCGATGGCTTAAGATCGCAAAGTGATTTTAAAATATTTGTAAATGAGTTAAGAAGTGCCGTGCCTGTAGGTTTGGCAAGAAATCCTTATCAATTGAAATTTTGGTATCCCGGGAACAAGGGCTTAGATTTGCGCGAAAATAAAGTCAGGAAGACAAGTGTTCCTAAATTAGAAGGAATGGAGAATATCAATGGTCCGACAGTCATATTTATGCAATCAGCGATGGAGCCGGAAGCTGTGAAACCCGATATTAAGAAAAATTTTATTAAAGGTAAATATACACCTGGGTATTATGATGACCGCAATCATTACAAGCGATTCTATATGACCTATCGAGAAGGTTTCGGT
>CAZKUL010000155.1:0-5385 GCA_964555945.1 uncultured Planctomycetales bacterium | reverse complement strand
CCCTCCCCACAAGGGGGAGGGAATAACGTACTTATAACGGCTTAAGGATTACCTAAACGGAAAGAAGTCCGGAAGTCCCGTCAGGGGTAAAAAAATCCCTACAACTGATTCAATTGCAGGGGGTTACGATACTAAAAAAATGGGGTGTGGAGGGACGTTATCCGTTCCTGTTTGCTATCTTCAACTACTCTGACATAAGCTTAATTAATGGTCAGAAACGTCAGGAATATAAATGAATTTTTTACTAAGCTCTTCTTGCTGGCCGTATCTCTCTAACAGGTAGTTCTTGTACCATAGGAATTATCCCCTTTGCCTTTAAATTGAATCTAAAAACCCACCATTTAAAAAAAACAAAAGTAAATAAACTTGTTGATGTTGTAGCAATAATTAAAGCTACCCAAACACCCCCTGGCCACAAGCTGAGAATACCTTGATTTATTAAAACATTCATTCCTAAAGCTAAGAAATTAATTAACGTATAGCGACCAACTTCACCATACGACGGTTCTTTATGTTCAAACGTCCAGTATTTATCAAACAAATACCCTATAATACCCGCGCACGTAAAAGAAATTCCTTTCGATACACTGAAGGGAAGAAAATGAAATAAAATATAATAAATACTACAGTCTGTTGCAGTGACAATTGCCCCCGCCATACAAAACCGGATAATTTGCTTTCTATTGATCATATTGATTTTCCGGACAGGGTATTCCTTTAGAGATCCCTGCGAGCAAGTTTCCCGAATAAATTAACAAAACCTGGGTTAAAAAAAGCTTAAAATAAAATGAACTGCTATTTCAGAATCATTCATCTTCCTTAAATTCTGGTAAAAAATTCGCAACCTTTCCACACAAAAAATCATCCTCTTCGTCATATTGAGCTAAATAATTCTGAAAAGATTTAGTAAGCTCTTTCCCCTTATCACTTAATTCAGACAATTTTCGGTCTTTTTGATTTACCATGGGACCCTCCTTGTTCTATTTTTTGATTTTTCGTTATGTATAACGCCCAAATGATTATTGACCTTATCATACCCAACACAAGCCGTTGCTATATCTCCCGCCGTAATTTTTTCCTCTTCTCTATCTGCTTCCCCCTCTAACGTCACGATTTCTCCCTCAACTCTGACGTGAATATTGTCAGCTACCAGCGATAAAGACACATCTCTACCTATAGCATCTTGGATATCTATAGCTATGTCGTCATCTGACCCAGTTGAATTTAATCTGAAATTGTCCTTAAGAACTGATAGCGATTTTGCATCTTCTAAATTATCCTCGATTTTTTCATATCCTTGCGTTCCAAATCCTGTAACAACATCTTTTTGTTGGTTTGATTTCTTCATTTTTTTCTCCTTAATTGAAACCGAGTTCTATTAAATTTTTTATAGTAATAAGTCTATGTTCTAATTTTAGGGACGTATCAAGAATTGATCAATTGTACCGTGGTATAGTTTTGGATTTTTCTGTATCAAATTGAAAATTAAGAGCACGGCAGGGATTGATGCAGGAGTCTGTTTATTGCGCTTTCTTGGGGGCTTTATATCCTTTTTGTCTAGGCTCGGAAAGTCCGATGGCAATGGCCTGCTTTTTGGTCTTTACAATTTTTCCGCTTCCACCACTTTTTAACGTGCCACGTTTATATTTGTGCATAGCTTCTTGAACTATTTCTTGAGATTTTGGGCTGTATTTGCTCATAACATCTTCCTCTATTTTTAAAGTCAGAAACTTCAAAAAGTGCTATTGGTGGTTTGATTATTTTCATTAGCTCCATTGGTTCCATTAATTCCATTGATCCCATTGGTTGTTCCATTATTGGAATTTGAAAAACTACTTCCTTGATTACTAGTAGTAACACCGGAATTAGTACCAGCCGTATTAGACCCATTTCCAAAGGAAGACCCGCTTCCTACTGAAGATCCATTTCCCGTAGAGGAAGATCTACCTACCGTAGAACCAGCGTTAGAAGCACCGACTTGCGCAAAACAAACACTCACTGTACTTATTCCTAAAATCAAGACCGCAATAATTTTAATTCTCATAAATCCTACACTGATAAATTATCTATTTCGTGATTACATTCTTTGTTAATTAAACGTTTCCTCATTGTGCAGTACGTCTGACTGAATCTCCTAAATCACGACCTGATGACCTAAGGTCTTGCCCAGCATCCTGAACGGATGATTTTAAATCACTACCGGTACTTCTAAAGAAATGCCTGCCTCCGGCAAAGGCCCAAATAAGAAAAATGATCAACAACACGGTAAAAATTCCAATTTGAGGACTTCCCCATGAACGATTAGCTGATGTACTCATTTAATACTCCCTTATAAAATGTAATGCGCGGTCGAAAAAGCACCTAAGTCTTTGAACGTGGAAGGTACGGAAACTCGCTCAATTAACATTTTTTCGACCGCGCAAATTTTAGTAGACAATTACCTTTTAAATACTTTAGTTACTAATTAGCGGCATGTTCAATATTATGCCCCGTATCCGCTACGTCTTTGCCTGCGCCATGAACCGTATTACATCCTGTTAATGAAGTCACCAAAAATAGACCCAATAACATAAATAATGAAAATTTCTTCATAACGTTCTCCTATTTTATAAATACAGATTAAGGTTCAATTGCCCGTTAATATCTTCTAGCATCCCAGATATTCGTAATAGTTAGAAGACTACAAATTATGACATATCTGGCCACTGCCTTTCGGCAACTATCGCTTACTCTCACATAATAATGGTAGATATCGCCGTTGGCAGAGGCCTTGAAAACTATACTGCCGCTCTTCTCCCAAAAATAAAGGAGACAACCGCTAAAATTAAGAATACAAAGAACAAAATTTTAGCAATGTCGATCGCTGAACCTGCGATATTCGTAAATCCTAATACTGCCGCCACAAGGGCGATCACAAAAAATGAAACGGCCAAATTTAACATGGAAACCTCCTTGTTTAGAAACATTGTATCTATGAAAATCCTTCAAAATTCTTTATACATGAGAAGTAATTTCATAATGTTATTCTACGGGGGAACACAGAATGAATCAATTGTACCGAAGTATAATAGAGGGAAAACCGCTAGCAGGTCACTAGAAAGAGGTGGTGCTGAGGGATGATGACGGCATTAATCGTTCTTTTACATCGTTTAAAACACTCTCCGTATTTTGTTCTCAATAACTGTTTTTATAATATCCAAGCGGTCTTTATCTCCTCGCATCATAGATTCGGTAAAATGCCAGGCTTGGTCTGAACTGATATGACCGGGCATGGGAGCTTCATAAGGGTCAATGTGGGCATCAATAACTGCCGGCCCAGGCATGCTAAGCGCCTTACTCAGAATCGTCTCAACCTTATCAGGATCGTCGAGAGTGCAACCGGGGACCACACAGGAACGGGCGAACGCCGCAAAATTAATAGGATGAAGATCTACCCCGTATTCGGGATTGCCTTCGATCGCGATCTGCTCCCATTTGATCATGCCAAAACTATTGTTCTTAAAAATAATGATTTTAACAGGAAGATTGTATTTGGCTATGGTGGCCAGTTCACACATGAGCATGGAAAACCCTCCGTCCCCGCACAAACAAATGACCTGGCGGCCTGGATTGGCAAAAGCTGCACCAACAGCATAAGGCAAACCATTGGCCATACTAGCGAGTGTACCCGAAGCAGAAAATTGCATGTCCCCACGGATCATGATATGGCGTGCGGCCCACGTGGTTACTGTCCCTGTATCCGCACATATAATACAATTTCTATCTATAAGTAAGTTGAGTTGATAGGCTACCACCTGTGGTTTAAGCGGCTTGTCAAGACACGTGCCCTGGGCATATAAAAGACCGTTCCACTGTTTCATTCTACTTTGAGATTTTTCTAAAAATCTTTTATCTTCTTTTTGTTCCAATAATTTAAGTAAAGCGCGTAAAATTTCTCGGCAATCGCCGGTCAATCCGACTTCCACAGCATGACGCAGGCCAATGCGTGTAGGGTTAATATCTATCTGCACTGTCTTGACCTTTTGTTTAGGATAAAATTCAAGATAAGGAAAGCTGGTTCCAGCCATGATCAACGTATCGCATTCCTGCATGGCATCTTGAGAAGGTGCCGTACCAAGAAGTCCGATACCGCCCGTCGTATAAGAGCTATCATCAGGAACAACGGCTTTACCCAGAAGTGCTTTAATGATGACGCCTTGGGTCATTGCCGCCAGGCCCAAGATTTCTTCACGTGCATCTAAAGCACCACGACCGGCTAAAATGACTATCTTTTTCCCCGCATCGATAATAGCGGCTGCGGCAATCAATTCTGTCTGTGATGGTACCGGCCTGGACATCTTATAAATATCAGCGCTGTGGGCCGGAATATTGGCAACAGATCGCTGCCCATCCATCTCCCACTCCTGTACATCTTTAGGAATGTTGATATGAGCCACCGTACGCTGACTTAAAGCTGTTTTGATCGCTTCATCAACAACATTTTGAACATGCGAAGGGCCCATGATCCGTTGATTGTAAGCGGCAACATCTATGAATAATTTATCAAGATCCAAATCCTGTTGATAATGTGTGCCTATCAGATCATGGAAAGTATGTCCCGTGATGGCCAATACAGGCTGGCCATCAAATTTGGCATCGTAAAGTCCATTGAGCAAATGCACTCCGCCAGGACCGGATGTGGCTAAGCATACTCCTAAACGTCCGGAATATTTAGCATACGCACAAGCAGCAAAAGCGGCAGCTTCTTCATGACGAACCTGTACAACTTTGATCTTCTTTTCATTGACACGAAGGACCTCATAAATGCCATTGATCCCGTCTCCGGGAAGGCTGAAGATCGTATCTACACCCCATTGAATCAAGCGTTCGATCAATAATTCAGCAACTGTTTCTTTCGCCATAGAGTCTTTCTTAAAATCAGGCATTTTATTGATTCTGGTAATTACTTAAACTTCGCTCTGCTTCCAGCCAATTATCTAAATCAGATCCACCTTTTTCTAGATGAATCTGATAAGCCCGAAGCTTTATAGAACCATCCTTCTCGGCTACCATCGTTTGAATATCTTCCGACTTCATTGCCACACTTATTTGATAAGGTCTCTTCTCGTAATAAAATGGTACCGCGCCATGTACTTTGCTGAATATTTGCTCTTCCTTGCTTTGATAACGGTGTTTTGACATTCTTCCCTCCTTTATCTAATGAGCAGGTTAGGAATTAATATTATTTCTTAGTATTAGATAACAACTCATTTGAAATTTGAGCTAAGGCTTTATCCGCCTGTCCTTCTTCTTGAAGAGTTTGATTAAGTAATTTAGCCGCCTCATTCAAGCCTAACCTTTGAGCATAGGCATAGACTGTGCCATAGCTGGCTATCTCACAATGTT
>CAZKUL010000154.1:0-5487 GCA_964555945.1 uncultured Planctomycetales bacterium | reverse complement strand
AGAATAATTAAAGAAATCATCCTTCCCCAACTGGAACGTGAAGTCAATACGGGCAAGAATTTTGCCAATTTACGACAAATTTGCAATTCCTTGATTTTAGCCAATTGGTATAAGAAGCACATCAAAGAGGCGCTTTTAAATCAAGTGTACTCTGACAAAGATAATGTCAAAGGCATAGATCTTCAAGATAAGACCATTAAGGAACAAATTTACCGGCGTTATCTTGAAGCTTATAAAAAAGGCGTTTTCAATTATATTAAGCAAGACCCATTCCCTCCCCTTGGTGGGGAGGCCTGTCGCCTCTGCGGCAGTCAGGCATCAAATTTGCAAAAGTATAAGCTCGGTCAGGGAGGGGTGATGTGGCCTCGCAAATATTTTTCCGGTGGTTTCGCGGATAGCGCGCAAATGGTGGATCCTGCTGTTATTACAAGTCCATCACGGCTAAGGGCTGCTTATGCCGTATTCCACAGCTCTTTTGTCACCATAAAAGCGTATTTAAGGGAAGCTCCATTTAGTTTTGAAGAATTACCTTCAGAGGCCAAAAGACTCTATCGTCGGATCTATAATCGAGAAAATCAAATATTGTTCAGTCGGGATGGAGAGTTGGCACAGAAAAAGGCCAAAGTAGCCAAGGGATTAAAAATTGATGGAGACAATTTGGAATATAATCGTCTATGGAATCAAGTGGTGGCATTTGAAAATCCGGCACAGCAGAAAGGTATGGCTACGGAAGCCATCCTGAAACGTAGGACAGGTTTTATGTTAGAGTTTTTAGCTTTGAAACCAGTGTCCATTATTTCAGGGACTAAAAGTTCGCAGGATGGTACTAAGGCTGTTGCTCAAAAGGATCCCGATGATCGGTTTAATCGTCTTTTGAGAGTGATGTATGGATCAAGGGATAATAACATTGCTGATTTGCGTGCAGGCTATCCTGCAGCTCAAAGGTCCATCCTTCATAATTTGATTTTGTTAGTGGATTCCCGGAGTCCTGTACAGCCACAGCTCAAGTCCCTGGTTGGTGAAATGCTTGAGTTTGAATCCAGAGTTTCGCAAGGAAAGAACATTGACAGGCAGTTTATCGCCCTGCAACGCCGGACATTCACCTTACGCTTTGATGCCTTGCTTCAAATAGACGCCGCGCAGCGCAGTGATAAAATGGGAAAGGACCGGCCAACAAGAAGACATTTATTTTATTTGGCGGTTGGAGGGACAGCTGGAATGCTCATTCCTAATGGCACCAATGATGTTTCTTCAACAAGAGGTGGTCTTTTATTGGTATATGGGGTAAAACCGTATTTAAAAGGTTTGGAGAGGGTAGAGAGCGTAACAGGCATGATAAGCGCTGACGGGGTGACGCCTCTTGATTTAGAAATCAAATTTGGCATTCCAGGTTTTCAAGCGAATCGTTTAAATGGAGTATTGATTCGACCTCACGAGGCCATTCCTTTAAATACATCAGTGATATTCAGTGCGCCCATACCTTCAGGATATGATACCAATGCAAATTTTGATAGATTGAAAAATGGACAATATCCTGTTCTTAGGGAAGATTGGGACAAAGGTAACATGAGATTAATATCTTCTGGAATTGATGGTGAAAATAGAATATATGATTACTATTATCTGACTTCGGATGATACATTTTATTTATTAAAGGGTAAAATAGTTCAAGTTGATAATCAAAAGAAAGGATGGGTAAATGCAGATCCCAAAGACCTGGTTATGGGGCAATATGTTCGAGTCCAGAGAGCGATTATCCCTCAACATCATGAAACAAGTCAAGCCATGATAACGCACCCAATGAAACAAGTAGTAAGGAATTACTTAAAAGTACCAGGCGGTATTGACCTTAATACTTCCAAGACTATTTGTATTGATCGCAAAGAGGGTGCAGGGGTAGAAATGAGGGTTGATCAGGCGATGATAAAGCCCTATGACTTCGACATCGAAAAGTTAGGAAGTCTCATTGCTCGGATAAAGCGCGAGGGGATTGATAGCTTAACTCCTGAAATTTATAGTGTGACTCCTCTTGTTGATATTTGGCCGCTGATGGGCTTGACTCTAGAGAAATAATTTAGAGAAATAATTTTTACTTGACAATCGATGAACATAGACTATAATATCTATAGATTTAGTGGTGAATAAATGATTTCAAAAAAAACTATATACGGTTTGCAGGCAGCAATCATCCTTGCTAAAAGAAATGTTTCCGGGCCGATTTTGATTACGGAGCTTGCTAAAGAAGGCCGGATTCCAAAAAAATTTTTAGAGGCCATTTTGTTGGAGCTTAGAAAAGCAGGAATTCTCAATAGTAAAAAGGGCAAGGGTGGAGGATATGGGCTGGCAAAATCTTCACAGGACATCACTGTCGGAGATATAATTCGAACACTGGAAGGTTCTTTTTCTGAAATTTATTTAGATGGTGAAACTAAAGAAACCAATGAGATTAAAATGATCATGAAGGAGGTTCGGGATGCGATGTCCAACATTTTAGATAAAACAAGTTTGAGTGATGTGATTGAACGGGCTGCTGTTGGTCAAAATGTGTTGAATTATGTGATCTAATTTTTTTGATTATAATATCTACTAAATCCATAGAGTTTATGGATAAATAAAAAAAAGGGCTTAAATGAAGAAAATAATTAAAAGCTTGCTGCTTGTCGCAATCTTGGTAAGCGGCCTGGTATCTCATGTATCATGGGCTGATACCACCAATGACACGGCGAGTTTAGAGCAGCGTTTAGAGCGCTTGGAGCAACAGGTGGCCATTCTTAAACGCCTGCTAGAGAATAGTAAGGAAGATACCACAGTCCAGACTGCTACAGCACCTGTGGTTACAGCCAATAGTAAAGATGGCTTCTCTATAAAATCACCAGATGGGAACTACAGCCTCAAACTTGGTGGATACACTCAGGTGGTGGCCCGTGAATTCGCGGATAATAAAAAGGGGGCCCTTGGTTATGCCAGCAGCATTATCCCACGCCGCGTCAGGCTTATTATTCAGGGTACAGTCGCCCGTGATTTTGATTATTTTGTCCAACCGGAATTTGGATATCAAAATACCTATACCGCCACCAATGGGGTTGTGGCCACGTCTCCAAGCGCCTATGCGGTGGCCCTGCAGGATGCCTGGATTGATTGGAAATATTTTCCAGAAGCCACTATTAAGGTTGGTAAATTTAAGCCGCCATTTGATCTTGAAAATTTGCAGGACACCCGGTATACCGCTTTTACTGAGCTTGGATTAACAAGCAATCTATCACCCCAGCGTGATGTGGGCGCCCAATTAGGCGGAAGTTTTTTTGATGACAGGATCAATTACGCGGGAGGCATTTTTGATGGGGCTGCTGACAAGGAGAATAGTTACGGCGGATTTGCCACAGCTCCCGGTGACACAAACGAAAAAGCCGGAACAGGCCGCATTTTTATCAAACCGTTTAAAAATACGGATATAGAACTGATCAAAGGTTTAGGTGTAGGTTACGCGGCCAGTTATGGAAAAGTCAAAGGCTCAGACTTGCCTGTCTATATATCACCGGGTCAAGCACCGGTCTTTTCTTACAACACCGGCGTTACTGCTGCTGGTCCTCAGATCCGTACTTCACCTCAGGCCTATTATTATTACAAATCGCTGGGAATCCTGGCTGAAAAAGTCGATTCTCAGGAAGAATTGGAATATAAGGGCACTGGAAATAATTACTATCGCGATAAACCTACCAACAAGGCCTTGGAAGTGACCGGTAGTTATGTCTTGACGGGTGAAGATGCTTCTTATAATGGAGTTGTTCCTCGTCATGATTTTGATCCATCCAGCAATCACTGGGGCGCATTTGAATTAGTCAGCCGTGTTGGTGAATTAAAGCTGGATAGTTCGTTGTTTTCGGAAAACTTCGCCAACTTAAACACCTCTATCTACAAAGAGAACACCTGGGGCACAGGTATCAATTGGTATTTAAACCGCAATGTGAAATTAGCGGTTGATTTCGAACAAACCAAGTTTACGCGGGGGGCAACGAATGGGGCAAGCACTGACGACCGGAAAATAGAGAATTTGTATACGGGCCTCGCTCAATTAAGCTTTTAGGCGCGGGTTGCAATTCTGTTTTAAATTGTTAGAATATGTACTTTAAATAAAACTATAGAGACCACTAAAATACCATTACTAAAATTTGGGGGATTGAATGAATAAAGTCATCGTAAAAGATAAACATTGGCGAAGTCTTATTAAAGGAATATCCTGGCGCATTACCGGCACTATCGATACAATTGTGATTTCTTGGTTAGTTACTCGCAAATTAAGTCTTGCTTTTACGATTGGATTTATAGAAGTTTTCACAAAGGTTTTACTTTATTATTTCCATGAACGTTTGTGGGAACGTGTTAAAATTGGGCGCAGTTTTGTAGATTATGAAATTTAACAAAAATGAAATTTCCAATTCCAAAAGGAGTCAAATATGAAAATAGCTAATGATATTACAGATTTGATCGGCAATACGCCGCTAGTACGTTTAAATAAAGTTACCAAGGACAGTTACGCGACAGTGGTCGCCAAATTGGAGTTCTTTAATCCATTACATTCTGTCAAAGACCGCATTGGTTTTAACATGATCCGTGCGGCAGAGAAATCTGGAAAAATAAAGGCAGATACAGTCATTGTGGAGCCAACTTCAGGTAACACGGGGATAGCCTTGGCATTTGTATCCGCTGTTAAAGGTTATAAACTACTTTTGACCATGCCTGAAACCATGAGCCTGGAACGCCGGGCCTTGCTAAAGGCCTTAGGGGCAGAATTAATTCTCACGCCAGGTCCGGAAGGTATGAAGGGGGCCATCCGAAAAGCCAAGGAAATCCACGATTCTGATCCAGCTAAATATTTTATGCCCCAGCAATTCGATAACCAGGCGAATGTCGAAATCCATCGTCTGACCACCGCTGAGGAAATTTGGCGCGATACCGATGGAAAAGTTGATTTTCTCGTTGCCGGTGTGGGGACCGGTGGGACGATCACCGGGGTCGCTCAAGTCATCAAACCGCGCAAGCCCTCTTTTAAAGCCATTGCCGTAGAACCCACTACATCTCCAGTTTTATCTGGGGGACAACCCGGGCCGCATAAAATTCAAGGGCTGGCCGCAGGTTTCATCCCCAGTATCGTTGACACTAAATTGCTCGATGAGATCATCCAAGTGACAAACGAGGAATCGTTCGCCATGGCCAAGAGACTTATCCGTGAGGAAGGAATTTTGTGCGGTATTTCTTCAGGGGCTAATGTCGCGGCAGCCTTAAAAGTCGCCGCCCGTCCGGAAAATAAGGGTAAATTGATCGTGACCATTATTCCATCAACCGGAGAACGCTATTTGTCGACTGATCTATTCACGGAATACCGATCGTAGAAAATCGAAATTATTTCCAATATGGGATACTTTTTGCTATCCTTATAGTTCAAATTATTGACTCTTTAAAATTGTTTCCCCCTCTTTTTTCAAAGAG
>CAZKUL010000153.1:0-5553 GCA_964555945.1 uncultured Planctomycetales bacterium | reverse complement strand
TGCGGGCGTAGTTCAGTGGTAGAACTCTAGCCTTCCAAGCTAGTAACGTGGGTTCGATTCTCACCGCCCGCTCCAAAAGTAGTCTATAAAAGAACCCTGCCTGTTCAAAGCCACGGGTGTGGGGGTTCAGAAAGAGCGTATGAAGGTAACCTTGCTGGTGCCGACTTTAAATGAAGCAATAGGGATGCGGGCAATCATGCCTAAGGTCAAAAAGGAGTGGGTGGATCAAATTCTTATCGTTGACGGAAAGTCGAAGGATGGTACAGCAGATATTGCACGTGAAATGGGTTATGATGTGGTGATCCAGCAAACTCCCGGCATTCGCGGTGCTTACATGGATGCGCTTCCTTTTATTAAGGGGGACATCATCCTTACATTCAGCCCTGATGGTAATTCGATCCCTGAACTTATTCCTGCCTGCATCGCTAAGGTCAAAGAAGGTTATGATATGGTCATTGTGTCCCGTTATGCCGAGGGTGCCAAGAGCTATGATGATGATGCGGTCACGGCTTTTGGTAACAGATTGTTTACCGGCTGCATTAATTTGCTGCACGGAGGCAAATATACAGATGCCATGGTCATTTACCGGGCCTATCCTAAAAAGCTTATTTATGATCTGGATCTGGACAAAGATTCCAGCTATTCATTTGAAGAGAACTTATTTAGGACCAAGATCAGCTGGGAGCCCCTATTATCCATCCGCGCGGCCAAACGTAGATTGCAAGTCATTGATATCCCTGGCGATGAGCCGGTGCGGGAAGGCGGGGAACGCAAGTTGCAAGTCTTAAAATGGGGAGCAGCTTATATGTTTGAAATTTGGCGGGAGATTTTAATTTGGCGCTAAAGGATACGGCCATCAAGAGAATCAGTATTATTGGGGATGGAGGCTGGGGGACCACCTTGGCCATTCATCTGGCCCATCAAAAGTACCCTGTCATGCTTTGGGGTGCATTTCCGCAGAATATTGCTCAAAGTATCAAATCCCGGGAAAATAAGAAATTCTTACCCGGTATTAAGATCCCATCCCAAGTCCGTCTAAATTCTGATATTCATGAAGCTCTTGACTTTGGTGATTTGATCGTTTTATCAACACCTTCTGAATATTTAACTGATACTCTTAGTAAAATCCAAGACACGTCTTATAAGGGCAAGGTGTTTGTGAGCGTGATCAAGGGCATTGATCCTAAGTCTTTTAAGAGGATGTCACAGATTATTGAGGAATATTTGCCCAAGGTCCCGGTGGTTGTCCTCTCCGGACCAACCATTGCCGGGGAAGTGGCCCAGCGGATTCCAACGACAGCCGTGGCCGCCTGCAAGAATCCAAAATTGGCCGTCACTGTTCAAAAGATTTTCAATTCTGATACTTTCCGTATTTATACCAATACAGATGTGATTGGTGTGGAATTTGGCGGAAGTGTGAAGAATGTCATTGCCCTGGCATGCGGCATCTGCGATGGCTTAAAGTTGGGGACCAATGCCAAGGCTGCCGTTTTAACGCGGGGTTTGGTTGAAATCACCCGTTTGGGCATGGCCCTGGGTGCTCGTCAGGAAACTTTCTACGGGCTAACCGGTTTAGGCGATTTGGTGACAACGTGCTTTAGTCCAAGCAGTCGAAACCGGACCGTAGGGGAAGCTCTGGGGCGTGGTCAAAAGATCAAGGATATTTTGGGCAGTATGCAGGCGGTGGCCGAAGGTGTGGTGACGGCCAGGGCCGTCCATCATCTGGCCCAAAAAAAGAAAATCCCCATGCCCATTGTCACGGAAGTGTATAAAATCATTTTTGAAAACAAGTCCCCTCATCGTGCGATGAAGGATTTGATGAGCAGATCTTTAAAGTCGGAATAGGGTGTAGGAATCAAACCCTTTTTAATTGACAAAGAAAAAATTATCTATTAGACTCTGACTAAATCAAAGGGCCCAAAGATTTCACTTCGAGAGGACCGTAGTAAAGTGTAGCCTACTAGCAATAGTTTAAAACAGGAGGAGTGGATGGAGAAATTATCTTTTTACGATGTAAAGACCAAGGGCAAATTTGATTCTGATGATTACCAGGTGAAAGAAAAAAGTGGACGTTTTTTTGCGGTCACCAAATCCCTCAAAGGCACACATGAGTGCTGGCGCGTACTGAGCAAAGACCAGGCTGCCAAACTTAAAAAGAAATAAGCGTCAAGGAATAACTTTATTCGTAAGACAGTTTTAAAGTCCAAAGCATTAGCCAAAAAAGTAGCAGAATTTGCTGATGATACCAAGGCGCAGGATATTGTCATTCTAGACATGCGCGGGTTAGTTAACTTTTGCGATTTTTTTGTCATCGCGACCGGGACATCCGACCGTCAAGCCAAAGCCATTGCTGAAGGTATTGAAGAAGGGTTGATAAAGGCAGGTTCAGAGGTCAATTTCAGCCGCAGTCTAAAGACTTCAGGTGGCTCCCACACGCAGGAAAATGGGGCGTGGATTTTGTTGGATATGGGGGATGTGGTGGCTCATATTTTTGAACCGCAGGCCCGCGAGTTTTACGCCCTTGAACATCTCTGGCAGGATGCAGTTAAAATTGAATACAAAGTAAAAAAAAGGGGTAAGGGGTAAGGGATAAGGGTAAGAGAAGCATTTACCTTATCCCTTATCACTTACCCCTTATCCCTTTATGTTCTCCGATATCCGCAATCAACTTCAAGACCTTATTACAGAATCCCTCAAAATATTTGATGGTATCGCAACCCAGGCTGTGTTGATTGATATTCCGGGAGACAAACAGCATGGGGAGTTTTCCTGCAATATCGCCTTACAGTTAAGCCGCCTGCTTAAAAAAAGCCCATTGAGCATTGCCCAGCAAATTCTCCCCCGCATCCAGGAACTTTTAAATAACAGCTCCCTTCAAAAACATATTTCTAAAATTGAAATTAAAGCGCCTGGATTTATCAATTTTTATTTATCCCCGGATGGATTTTATGGCGTTCTCTATGACGTTTTTCAGCAAAAGGACAGTTATGGCTGTTCTTCATTTGGCCAGTCCAAGAAGTTTTGTTTGGAATTTGTCAGCGCCAATCCTACAGGCCCTTTAACAGTCGCCCATGGCCGGCAGGCCGCGGTCGGGGACAGTCTGGTCAATATCCTTAAGGCGGTGGGTTTTGATGCCAAACGGGAATATTATGTCAATGATGAGGGCAATCAAATCAATATTCTGGGTCGCTCGATCAAGATACGGGCCCAACAAATTCTGGGGCAGGACGTGCCGTTGTTCGAAGATGGTTATCAAGGGGATTATATCCGCGTCATGGCGCAGGAATATATGGGGCAGCAAAGCATTAGTGATTCCTCAGCGTTAAGCGGGCAATCTGATGCTGCGTTCAGGAAATTCGGCGTTCTCTATTTGATGGATATGATCAAAAAAGACCTTGAAGATTTTGGGGTCCATTTTGATATATGGTCTTATCAATCGGTCATTGCGAACCCTGAGGCTATTGAAAGTCTCCTGGCTGATTTGCGTGCCAAGGGTTTTATTTATGAGAGCGAGGGGGCCTGGTGGTTTAAGTCGACCCTATGGGGCGATGACAAGGACCGTGTCGTGAAAAAAAGTGACGGGCAATACACATATTTGACACCGGACATTGTGTATCATAAGAATAAATTTGATAGGGGTTTTGAGCGTATTGTCAATATTTTAGGGCCTGACCATCATGGTTATATCTCTCGCATTAAAGCTGCGGCTGCCGCATTAGGCCATTCGGTAGATGACCTAGATGTCCTGATAGTTCAATTGGCCACCATTTATAGGAATGGTGCAGAGGTCTCCATGTCGACGAGGCGGGGAGAGTTCATCAGTTTACGCGAGGTGATGGATGAAGTTGGCCGGGACGCGGCCAGGTTTTTCTTTTTAATGCGCCAGGCCAGTGCCCATCTGGAGTTTGATTTGGAATTGGCCAAAAAGCAAAGTGCTGAGAATCCGGTGTACTACATCCAATACGCGCATGCCCGTATTTATAGCATTATCCGTCGCGCCGATGATGAGATGCGCTGGTCACCCAAGACGCAGGATTTTAAGTATTTACAGCAGCCTGAAGAAATAGATTTAATGCGCAAGATAGGTCTTTATCCTGATATACTTATCGGGTGCGCCAGGACATTGGAGCCTTTTGCATTGGTCCGTTATTTGCAGGAGGTAGCGGCGGCGTTCCATAAATTTTATGATTCTTACCGGGTGCTGGATGAGAATAAGGATCTATCGGTTGAGCGTTTGAGCTTGATTGAAGCGGCCCGGATCGTATTAGGAAACGGGTTAAGGCTGCTTGGCGTATCTGCTCCCCAAAAGATGTAATATCTCCTTCGCTTAAGGCCCTTAGATTTCGGAGGCATATCATTAACATGAATAAACAATGGATCATTCGCTCTGAAGACCAGGCATTGCAGAGGATTATTTGCGATGCGTTAAGTATCCATCCCATCATTGCCCAACTTTTGATCAACCGCGAAATCACCTCCGTCTCTGAGGCGAAAATGTTCCTTTTGGCAGACATCCCTTCTTTGTATAATCCATTTCTGTTGACCGACATGGACAGGGCTGTTGCCCGCATTACCAAGGCCCAAGAAAATGGAGAGAAAATCCTTATTTACGGAGATTACGACGTCGATGGAGTGACATCCAGCGCTTTACTGCGCCGTCTGCTTAATCATCTGGGCATCAAGGCTGTAAACTATATTCCGCACCGTATGGAGGAGGGGTATGGTTTAAACCAGGAGGTGGCAGAATTTGCCAGAGCGCAAGGGATCCATTTGCTTATTACGGTCGATTGCGGCATCAACGCCTTTGCCCCTATCGATGCTATCAACGCGGCAGGTATTGATGTGATTATTATTGACCATCATGAGCCTGAAGGCCTGAAGCTGCCTGCGGCACTGGCCGTCATCAATCCTAAACGTTCGGATTGCCTGTATCCTTTTAAGAATTTATCCGCGGTGGGGCTCGTGGCTAAATTAATGCAGGCGATATTAGGGAACATTCCCTTGGAAGATTTAGATTTGGTGGCGCTGGGGACAGTGGCAGATGTGGTTCCCTTGAGGGGAGAGAACCGGATTTTTGTCAAGAATGGCTTGCCGTATATTGAACGCACAACTAAACCAGGCTTACGGGCCCTCTTAGAGGTGGCGAAGATCGCGGGCAAAAAAATGAAGCCGTATTATATCGGTTTTATCTTAGGCCCGCGCCTGAATGCCGCGGGCCGGATGGATTCGGCAACGGTTTCGTTGGATTTGCTATTATCCGATAATCAGACGGATGCCCATGCCTTGGCCTGCAGCCTGGAGGCCCATAATTTGACCCGTCAAAAGATGCAGAGTGAAGTTGTTGAGGAAGCGTTGGCCATGATCGAGGCCGATGAAATCCTTAAAGGCCAGGATATTATTGTGGTCCATAAGGAAGGCTGGCATAAGGGGGTTCTTGGTATCGTGGCCAGCCGTATCGTGGATAAATATTACCGGCCCACGGTGGTTATTTCCGTGGAAGATGGCATCGGGACAGGATCGGCCCGTTCCATTGACGGTTTTCATTTGCATGAA
>CAZKUL010000152.1:0-5591 GCA_964555945.1 uncultured Planctomycetales bacterium | reverse complement strand
CACACCAGAGGGCCACGGCGTTGGCGTTTGCGTATCTGGAGGCCAATACAATCACAAGGAGTGGTGCCGGAGGGGTAATTCATGAAGAAGCAAGGCTGGTCGCTTCCCGTTTTAATCACTATACCAGCCGTGAGGGTGATCCACAGGTGCATTCGCATGTGGTGGTGTCTAATTTTTCTGTCCGGAGGGATGGAACAGTGGGGACAATAGACAGCCGCGTTTTTTATGAGAATAAAATGGCGGCAGGGGACTTGTATCAGGTTGAGTTGGCCTGGCAGATGCAAAAGCTTGGCTATGAAATCGAGCAGGGAGTTAAAGGGACATTCCGCCTGGCACAAGTGACACAGGAAGCAGAGCATGTTTTTTCCAAGCGGGACCAACAGATTGACACCTTAGTCCAAGAGCGTGGTATTAAGAGTTACGCAGGGACAAGGGGAATTGTTTTGGCGACAAGGGCGGTCAAAGTCAATTCCGATTTATCGGAAAGGCAAGAGACTTGGGGACGGGAAGCCCAGGAACATAGTATTGATCTAAATGTTGAGCGTGGCAGAGAACAAACAGCAGCTATTAAGAGCGATGATCAAATATTGAAGCAAGCAAGCCAAAGACTGACAGCCCAGCAATCCACGTTTAAAGAAAATACTTTATTACGTGAGACAGCGATGGCGTCTTACGGTTTTCGTGATGGGGAGCAAGTACAGGAATTAATAAAAGAGGCTCAAGGCAGGGGTTATATTATTGGTCTTGAAAATGGATTATTGACCACACCGGATATGGCGAAAATAGAGCTGGGGATAATGGGACGGGTTGAGCGAATGGTAAAACAAGAGCATTATGGGGTTAATTCGGATATGGCTATTGAAAAAGGTATCAATGCCGGCAATGGGAAGAGGATGTCCTTTAGTTACGAGCAAGAGATTGCGATAAATGTAGCGACGGATAGGAGTGCGTTGGCGGTTATACAGGGACGGGCGGGGGTGGGGAAATCTACCATGTTGGCCGCGGTGCGTCAATCTTATGAGCAGGAGGGCTGGCGGGTGCAGGGTGTGGCATTGGCAGGGGTGGCGGCACTGAATTTAGAAAAAGAATCCGGGATCGAATCCAAGACAATAGCCTCATGGCTTTCGAATCAGCGAATAGACAGCCGTACTGTGATTATAATTGACGAAGCTGGGATGGTCGGCTCCAAGCAAATGGCCGAAGTGATACAGAAGGCAGAACAAGCAAAAGCAAAGCTAATTTTGGTAGGTGATGAGCGGCAGTTACAGCCGATAGCAGCTGGCGGCATTCTTCATGCGATTGACCAGAAGGTAGCCCAAATTGCGCCACAGTATTCTACAGTCGTTGAAGACATTAAACGCCAGAAAGAAGTCTGGATGAAAGAAACAGTGATGCTGGCGGCCCAGGGGCGAACGGGCGAGGCGTTGGAAGCTTTAGAGCAGAAGAACAAGATTAATTTTTATCAAAATTCTGCTGAAGCGAGGACCGCCGTAGTCCATGAGTTTATAGAGAAAAACAGGAATGATTTTAGTAAAGGGATTGTATTGACCAACATAAACCAGGACGCGCAAAAAATAAATTCAGAAATCCGTGTTAAATTGCAAGAGCAGAAGATTGTTGATGGGCAGGGGGTTGAGTTTGATAATGGGGCCAGGACAATTGAGATAGCAAAAGGGGACAGGGTCATTTTTACCCGTAATGATTATAATTTAGATCTCCGTAATGGCCAAAGGGCAATGGTGAGCCAAGTTACTCCCAATGGGGAAATCAAAGTAGAACTTGATAACGGAGAAATCAAAAAGATTAACGTAGAAGAATATAAACACATGGAATACGGTTGGGCGTCTACGACACATAAGGCGCAAGGGGCAACGGTGGACAGGGCTATAGTTTATGGGTTTGCCAATGAGTCAATGGCATCCCAACAGGCAACCTATGTGCAAATCAGCCGGGCGCGCGAGGAAACCAAACTTTACATAGTAGCCGGTGAGCGTGGTATTGAGCGGGAAGGGATGACTATAAAGATGGACGAAGGGCAAAAAATTGAATCTTTAGAACAGATGAAAAAAAGCTGGTCCTATAACGCGGCCAAGGACACGACGCTGGAACACATCCCGCTAAAGCAAGAGAGAGAAATAAAGCAGGAATTACAAAACGATTTAGATATGCGACGGGGACTTGATCGTGGGATGTCCCTGTAAATCAGATCAAACAGGTCAACCGTTGTGAAACAATAAAATCGGGGTGAATATGACAGAAGATGAAAAAGAAATTTGTGAACGTTTTGTCCGGTTAATTGATACTGGATTTACACCGGAGGAAAAAGGAGTACTCATTCCACAGTTGTTTCATTATTATGCTAGTTTTTGTGCAAAAGATATTCTGATGCGTTTAAAAAGTTATGGTACAAGAATCGATGCGGAAGAAGTAAAGAAGGAAGCTGTTGTGTATGGGGGGTTGCTGGAGAACAGCATAAAGACACAAGTCCAGTTATTAATTAACAAAGATGGAATTGGACCCTGGCGGCCATCAGATAATTAAAAGGAATAAATGATATTAAGTGAAATTCCCGCCGTGTAACAACTTGCCTCAATCTTAGATCGTCGCTATAAAGGCAACGTGGGGCACGAATCTTTAGAAAATCCTGCAGAAAGCCAACATCCAATCAAAATCCGCAGTAATCGCGGTCTAGTAGTTCCATTTTGTTTGACAAACACATAGGCCAACCGTTGGAGACCCAGACACGGTTTGCGTTCTCTGGTGCGAGCGGGGTTCCCTTTCGTTTCTTTTTCTTTAATCATGTCATACGCATCAAGGACGGCGCCCACGTGAAGCATGTGGGCTTGCAAGTGCTTCGCATCCTTGACACGTATGCCTTTTGATTCAATAAAAAGAATCGAAAGGGGTGCGTCATGCAGAACAATCAAACAACACCAAAGATTTATGTAGCTTGTTTGGCCGCGTACAACAATGGCATTTTACACGGGCAATGGATCGATGCCGACCAGGGGAAGGAGGGAATTGAAACGGAGATTCAAGAAATGCTTGGGTTAAGTCCAATACCAGGTGCAGAAGAATTTGCGATTCATGATTATGAAGGGTTCATGGGATTACGTTTATCAGAATATGAGGATATCGGTCATGTTGCAGAAATGGCCGCAATGTTAAAGGAACATGGGGAAGCCTGGGCAGTTTATGCCGAGTATGTGGGCGTAGAGTATGCTACAAGGGAGAATTTTGAGGAAGCGTACCAGGGCCAATGGGATTCAGAGGAAGCATATGCCGAGCATCTGGCCGAAGAGACAATGGAAATCCCCGAGCATTTGAGTTTTTATATCGATTATGAGAAAATGGCGCGGTATCTGTTTATCAATGACTACTTTTCCGGGACCGGATCGGATCATAAAGTCCACGTATTCATCCGAAGTTAGCTAAACGACCTGGGCACGTCGTGTTAAACTGCCCATTTTTAGATAAAAAATTTTATTCCGCCAACGGCGCTATTTGATGGTATAATTTAATCGTAGCTAAGCGCAATTATCGCTTATTTGGAAATTGAGCGATGAAAGGAAGATACAAATGACCTATACAAATCGTATTGAACTAAATCCTAAGATAATGCTTGGGAAACCTGTCATACGCGGAACGCGGGTAACTGTTGAACTAGTGTTAAGGAAGTTAAGCGAAGGGGCTGATGAAGGAGATATTCTTGATGCATATCCCCGATTGACGCGAGAGGATATCCATGCTGCTATTCGATATGCAGCAGATACATTATCCCATGAAGAGACAGTTATTTTAACTAAAGCCAGATAATTTTTAGAAAATGAAATTTTTAGCGGATGAAAGTTGTGATTTCGTTGTGGTGCGCGCGTTGCGTCAAGAGGGGTATGATGTCCTGGCTGTTTGTGAATTAGCGCCCTCGATGGCGGATGTGGATGTAATGCATTTAGCTGGTAAAGGAAAAAGGATTCTCATAACGGAAGACAAAGATTTTGGGCAGATTTTTTATTCTGGTGCCGCTGGTAAAGAACACACGGTTATTTTAATACGATATCCGAACAATATTCGTAAAAAACTTTCAGAGGACATTGTGAGTTTGCTTAAATCACATGGCAAAAGAATCGGTGGTTGTTTTGTCGTTGTGCAGCCTGGAAGGATAAGATTTTCAAAATGAAGGATTTGCAAGGGAAACCGCCCTACCTACAAAACGCTTTGTGTTTTTAAGAATTTATGATAATATTTGCCTCTTGCCTGAAGATAGGGTAAACTTCAATTAAGGATTACTTCTTTGACAAATGCTCCTTTAGTATTTAAAGCTAAATTACCTCCGGATAGTCCAGAGATAGAAATAAGAGTTGAGCCAAAGGTATACGACAGGTTGAGGCTTTACCATCGGACTGATTTTTTGAATCTTTTAACCTGCCGGGAGGTTATATTAAACCCAGGTAAAATATTTTCTGATCTTAAAAGGCCATTGAGCGATAGTAAAGATTTTTTATGCGTGGCTGGAAGACCCAAAACATGGTATGTAACGGAGAGTAAAAAAGTACCATTCCCATCAGATTTGGTTTTTTTAGTCTTTTTGAATGACAGGCACAGTATTTATGAGTTTCGCGCGGAAGCACTCGATGGGACTGATGAATTTTGCCCGGAGAATTATGATTGGAGATTTGGAGAAGAGATAAAATGGACGAATTCGTAAAAAGAATCAAGGAAGACTCTGAAAAACCAGATTTCGGTTCCCTTAAAAACCGAATTGAAATTTGGTATAATGAGGAGGGAGATTGTGTACAATTCAAAACAATGGATATTGCAACAATCGGAAAAAGAATTGACGAATATCTAACAATATATTATTCATTCGAGAACAGGGATCTCCCAGTTGGATTTCAATTAAAAGACGTGAAAGCACTAATCAATAAATTTGATCTAAAATCTATAACGGTGGGAGCAAGTTATTCAAAAGAAGGTAATGCACTAAAATCAATCTCCCTGGTCGTAGAGTTAATTCTAAAGGCATATGAAAAATCCCATCAAACAGGGACCATAGGTTCCCGTGAGGGGTACCGTACAGCTTTTGAGACGTTAATTAATAACAGGATTGCAGGATTTGCGGGAGTTTAGAAGCAAAGGGTGATTACTGCGTAGCGGGAGTCACTTGTTTTTATATCCTAAATACTATTGATTACATTAATAACCGATACTAAATATAACTATTGATTATACACCTAACCAATAGTAAAATAATCTTATGAAAAAGGCCATCAACAAAATAACCTTGCTCAACGACCCTGAAATGCTCTCCCTGGCTCCACTGTCTTCTGAAGATATCTGGCTTGAGAACGCCAGGACCAAAAGTACAGAAACAGCCCGGTACTACAAAACCGATCTGCTACAATTCAAAAAATACTTCGCTATCAAGAACCCCAAACAATACCGCGAAATCACCGCTAAACACATTACCCAATGGAAACTGGCCCTACAATACGGCCCTCAATACAAAATCGCTGATAAAATCCCTAAAGATACCCCCAAACTCATCGGAAACGGTGCTGTCGCGCGTAAATTATCGTCTGTATCGGCACTTT
>CAZKUL010000151.1:0-5634 GCA_964555945.1 uncultured Planctomycetales bacterium | reverse complement strand
TGGTTAGCGGTCGCTTTTAGGACTTGACATCGGTTTACATAGATGTGTCCCAATTATTTATGTCTCAATTATTTACTATTGTTAATAAAATAGGGAGTTGACCCCTATTTTAGACCCCTATTTTAATTAATATGACGTTGTCCCTATTATTATGAACGGACAAAAACGGGTATGCTTTTCAATGGACTCGATAAGACTTTCAAAAGCGAGGGGATCAGTAGCAGCAAATTTTCGATTTGATTTCTGGCAGGGCATAAAACAATCACAGCAATTTTATATTTGCCAAGGTTGTTTTGAAAAGAAAGATTCTTATCAGAAGTAATAAAGACATCAAAATGGACTTGAGCATTGGTCAACAATTTGCCATTTGTTAGCCCAGACCACCCCATTTGTACAACGGTTTTTACATAAAAACCGGTGATTTCTGACGCTAAACGCTTGTCCAGACATTCATCAAGAAGGATTTTAATTTTTGACAAGAAATTTTTCCTTAGCTTCTTCAAGGAAGGTAATTACTTGTTTCTTTGAAACAGTGGGGAATCCTTCCAGAAAATCTTCAATAGATTCACCCGCCTCGAGATAATCAATGAGGGTTTGCATAGGGACCCGTGTGCCCTTAAAAACCGGCGTCCCGCCCAAAATATGTATATCTGAATATATGACTTTAGATTTCATAACTGAAATATATCACACTACAAATATCATGACAAGTTATTTAACAAAGGTGACGGACACATTTATTATTGAAATAAATGTGTCCGTCACCTTTGTTTCGAAATAAATGTGTCCGTCACCTTTGTTATAGAGGGCTGCCTCCTACTTTTTAATAAAATAGGGAGTTGACCCCTATTTTCAAATAGGGAGTTGACCCCCTATTTAAGCCCCTATTTAATCCAACACTTTCTTGGGCTATTTTGCAGTCCACCCCGTGTTTGTATTAGCTCCACTTTCTTTCACCCAAAATGTGGCATTCGATCCCCCTGCTGAACTAAGATACATATCTCCGGGATTGCCATAGACAGCAGAATTTGGATTACCATATCCTGTCTTGACTACCGCGCTGTGAACTCCGTTAACAACAAATGATGTCGTCGTTCCAACAGCACTCAAATGCGAGAGGTCTCCACCAAAATCCTGCAATATTCTTTGGGAGCTGCTTGCTCCGAAGAAATTATTATTTTGAGCAACCAATTGAGCGCCGAGGTCGATCTGCACAGCATAGGTCTGCCTGTCATTACCATTGGATTGAAAGGTACTGTTGCTCAAATAATATTGCTGGCCATAACCGGTAAACCAATAAGCGAAATTTTTAATCGGTCCATCCACTTCGATTTTATCAAGCCAAACGGGACCGTAGTTTAATAGGTGAATTCCAGCGGTTCCTCCACCTTGGGAGGCATAATCCCATATATGAATACGCGTTAGCCAACTTGAAGGAAGGGCACCATAAATCCCGGTATCGACGCCTACAATTTCAATGTCGCTTAAATAATTATTGGCAATAGATCCTGATATATATATGCCTATATTATTAGGGACGACCTTCGGCGTGATGCTACCATAATTATAAAAGTAAGCATGATCCAAGTAGAGCGCGTTTTGAGCAGACGCTGCTGGATTTCCTAAGCTCATAAAGCTGTTCTTGTTACAGCCCAACATTGTAAAATGATTCATTCTGATACTTAAAAAATCACCAATCCAGATGCCATTGGCAACATTTCCATTGCAATCCCAAATGCCTCCTGAGAACTCAAGATTACGAAGGCTATTCAAAGGCCCTACCAACCCATAGAATAAACTTGAAATCGGAGCACCAGCCTCAATGTGAGCAGCTGGATCGGCAACAATGTTACATCCTGGTTTCCATTGAAAGCCAGAAATCAACTTGTAATGGCCTTGTGGAATATAAACGGTTCCACCAAAGGTGCCTGCGCATGCATTCATGGCGCTATTAAATGCGTTGTCAGACGGGTTTACGTAAGTCGGATCAGCTCCGTAACTTATCACGTTATAGTTATTCGAGCCAGTTTGAGCATATGCCATCTGATTCACAGTTTGAAAAAATAAAGAAAGGCTTCCACTAAGCACGAACATCAAGGTATTTCGTAAAGTGATTTTATGCCAATTCCATTTCCAATTCCACTTTGCCATATGAGCCCCCCTATTATTCAGAAAAAAAACCGAATATCGCACTGTTCTTCCCACTATGCTGTCATTGTAAAATTTATAGTACCATTTAAATCATTAATAGAAGGAGTATTTCCGTATGCACTTGAGTCTCCTTGGTACGTTTCCCAATAGTAATTATCCAATCGGACTTTATAAACACTTTGTGCATTTTTTCCGCCGCGGTAAATAATATTAAACTGCGATAAACCATTTAGGCCACGCTGTGTTTGTGTATAAAGCGTCCGCGAAGGATCATTAAGCCCTTTAAGATGTAAGGTGCCTATCTTTAAGAAGCTAGAGGTGCTTGCACCTTGGACCCCATCTGCGGTGCCCTTGGTAGCGTCATAATTACCGTCGCCCAACCAAATGATGCTTTGACCACTAAAATTATTAACATTATTAAAACTAAAATTACTAGGATTTGTACTAGGATTACTGGTAATAATTGTGTAATAAACAGTTAAACTGTCAATTTGCCCTGAGGTATTATTTAATTCCAAAAGACCATTCCATGATCCATATACCTGTACGCCTTCAATGTGAATAGAAGAAGCCGCAAGGGCCCTGACTCCTGTCAGGCTGATTGCTGTTGAACAGGTCAGACTTTCCACATTTAACTGATGGATAGAAACTTCTCCAAATTGTCCATACATAGAAAATGGCCTATCCACAACGTTATGGATCAGCATGCCATTGCCGGCAACTGTATATGAACTTAAATGAATGTTTGAAAAAATATCGCCAGAGGTATCCGGATTCCATAAATCAATACCCCGAACTTGAAAACGTGAAATCCAGATCGAATCAAAATGGTTAGAGAATTCTTCTAGTCCGGTAGGTAGTTGATAAGGTTCATAAATTCCTGTTCCAACGTCACTGATATTGACATCTCTGATCGAACTATGGTTGAAATTTCCGAGTTGGATGCCAACATATTCTCCCACTCCCCCATAACCCATATTGGCCCAAGTTGGCACAATACCTGGAGCAAAGCGAATGGTTATATTCGAGAGTCTCGACTGCCCGGATATTGCGATGATCGGTGTTGAAGAGCTGTTCGAGGTAGACATAATAACGCTATTCGCGCCATCGCCTACTAGATTTATGTTATTAAAATTGAGGGTGCTGCTAACACAATAGTACCCCGCTGGCACATAAACCGTTTGACCGCCGGCGTTGCTTATGGCGTTGCGGAAAGCCTGCGTATCATCATGATATTTGTTTATCGCCGTATAGTTTGAATTTAGCCAGCAAGTCCCCCATGCTCCATAGTTCTTTACGTTCACATATGCTGTCTGAGAGAATGCCGTGGTTGGTAGAAAATAACCTAAGAATAGCAGAAAAATAAAAGATATTCGAAAAGTTGGCATTTTCCCCTCCTAATTTAATAAAACTTTACTATCATTTTGTAATTCGGAAATAAAAAAACCGAATATCGCATTGTTCTTATAAAAAAGAACGAGCTCACATTCGGGTTATCAGAGAAATTATGTCTCTGAATGTCTCACCTTTATGTAGCTCGACTACCTTTGCCCTGCCTTTGGCAGAACTTTAGGCCCGATCCTTTGCGCCCCCGTCTTTCGTCCGGGTTTGCCCTGGGAATACTGCGCCCTGGTATTTTTGATGCTTTCACCTTCTAATAGGAAGTATGCCATGTGAACACCCGAAAGGCAAATTTTAATTTGTTGTTGGTGGTGTATTCAGTGAGTGAGAATATATAAAGAAAGTGTCAAACAGACGTTGGAATGATTTTTGGAGCCAAAATGCGTGTTTTTGCGACCAACCGGGAGTGCCCGGTATGAGGGCCTCCTGACTTATCCATGAATAAGTAGGTAGCATATAGCATTTTGGTGGAAAAAATTATTCCAAGGGCTGTTTGGGGGATGATGGTTGTTCTTTTTTGGATTCCCGCTTTCGCGGGAATGACATGTTGTTCGACAATAGGGAGCTATCGCTACCCCGTCCCTGACCGAGCAATGCTATTGCAAATTTACTGCCTGACTGCCGCAGAGAGCGGCAGGCCTCCCCACAAGGGGGAGGAAATAATAATGAATATTAGAAAAAAAAGCCCCGTCAGTGACGGGGCTTTTTACTATTTTATGTGTCTAAACTCTTATTCAGCGCCGGTTTTGCGTTGGAAGAGTTTTTTGATGCCGGTGGGTTTGGCTTTGGCTTTCGGCGTTGCCTTGACATCGGCCTTGGAATGGGCGGCGGTCGCGGCACCGGCTGCAGGAGCTGCCGGGACATCCGGAGCTAATGGCTTGGTCTCTGCATCAGAGACCTTGCTGACATCGCCTGCTTCCTTCTCGGTTTTAGTTCTCTTTTTATTGGTAATGATCTCCCGGCTCTTTTCGGTTAATTCTAAAAAGGCCAATTCGGCATTGTCGCCACCGCGCTGCATATACGGAATAATGCGTGTATAGCCGCCATTGCGGGCCTTGAAGCGAGGGGCGATTTGGCTGAACAATTGGGAAACCTCTGAATGGTCACAGAGGATCGCAAAAGCACGACGACGGGCGGCCAGGGTGTCCTTCTTGCCCAGCGTGATCAGCTTCTCGATCATCTTGCGGGCTTCTTTGGCTTTCGCACGGGTGGTGCAAATGCGCTCTTGCAAAAATACGGCTTTGGCCATATCGCGCAAGGTCGCTTTTCTTAAACTTCTATTGCGGCTTAAACGATTGCCGGCGTTTCCGTGTCTCATATGAACTACTCCTTAAGATCCTTCGGCAGTTGCCTCAGGATGACGAGCTACTGCGAGTGTCGGTTAACACGACCGTTCAACGTTACGTTGAACGTCATTTTGTCCTTAATTTCTTGGTATCGACCTTCATACCCAAATTCAAACCCATGGCTTTAAGGATATCTTGAATTTCTGTTAATGATTTTTTACCGAAATTGCGGAATTCGAGCAATTCTGGCTCTTGGCGGCGGACTAAATCGCCGATGGTCTTGATATTGGCGTCCTTGAGGCAGTTGGAAGAACGCACGGATAATTCCAGCTCGGAGATAGGCAGGCGCAGCTTGGTGTACAATGCCTCTTCTTCGGCGGAAATCTCTTCGGTCGCTTCTTCCTCTTCCGGCAATTGGCCATACGCCACAAAAACATCCAAATGGCGCTGTAAAATATTGGCGCCATAAAGCAACGCTTCTTTGGGATTGATGGCGCCGTTGGTAAAGATCTCCACCAATAAGCGGTCATAATCCGTGCGTTGACCGACACGGGTATTCTCGACGGTGAAATTGACCTTGATGATCGGGGTAAAAATAGAATCCACCACGATTGTCCCCACAGCAGCGCCTTCTTTTTTATTTTGGTCCGCAGGCACATAACCACGGCCGCGGGAAATTTCCAGTTCCATGTTAAAAGGAATGTCCTGGGTGAGCGTCAAAAGATGATGCTCAGGATTCAAGATCTCGATGATCTCATCAGAGATAATGTCCTTGGCCTTGATCTCGCCTTTTTTA
>CAZKUL010000150.1:0-5773 GCA_964555945.1 uncultured Planctomycetales bacterium | reverse complement strand
AAAATTCAGCACCTGCCTTGGCAAAATGACGGCGTAAATAACCCAGGGTGTCCTCAAAACAAATTAACACCCCAAATCGTTGTTGGAACCGGCCAATTGAAAAAATTTTATATCTGCTCCCCGATGTAAAATCATCTAAAGGGACAAATTTATTGATCCAACCCAATATCGGCCTCAACGGCAGGTATTCACCAAAAGGCACCAAATGGATTTTATCATAACGCCCCCTCATTTGTCCATCAGCCCCAATAAGAAAGGCTGAATTAAAATAATGTTCTCCTTCCTGGGCCATGGACCCTATCAAGAGTGGCGTCTGCTGCGCTTGGGCTGTGGCTTGGATTTCAGCAGTCAAAAAAGGAGAATCCGTGATAACTCCTGGCAGCGATGTTTCCGGCCACACGATCAAATCCAGGGGTTGACGGTCTAGCTGTCGGGTCAATTGAATGTCCCGGGCAATGATCCCCGGCTTGCTTGCCTCATCCCAATCAATTTTTAAAGGAATATTAGGCTGTACCAGCCCTACTCTGACCATGGGGTAATCATGTTTTTGTCCCATGATCCAACTACCGTAGATAAGGACCAGCCCTAGAATTCCCAACACAAGGATGGTTGCTCTGAGATGAAATGATCGCGCCTTGCAGGTCTCAAAGATCAACAGATTAACCAAGATCACCAAGAACGAAACCCCATAGACCCCGGTTGTGTCCGCCATTTGGATGAGCCAAAGATTTTGATATTGAGAATGCCCGAGCGTCACCCAACCAAAACCGGTAAACAGATGCGCCCGGATAAATTCGAGAGCCACCCACACGGAAGATAAAACAAAAATACGCGGGATGAGCGGCAACTTTTGAAAATAGACGAACAAGACGCCAAAAAGTGCAAAATATAAAGACAAGAAAGCAATTAAAAGAATGGCACCAGGGTAGGTGACATAAACAAACCAACCTAAGGTGGCCAAAAAGAACAAAAATCCGCACAGATAGGCGCGCCTGAATGCAACCCAAGGCTTTTGTCCGTCAATGACGCACAAAAGCGGCACCAACGCCACCCACGCTAAAAAAGACCATTGAATTTGGGGAAAGGATAATTCCAAAAGTCCCGCGGACAACATACAGGATAAAAATATCATCCGGATATTTTAACGGGAGAGAAAAGAAAGTCAAGCATGGGTGATGCTGCTACAGTCTCTCAATCTTCATCAAATGGATTAATGATTTTTAAGCCTTCATAAAGATGCCCCGCGCCAAGATCCTCACTCAGAATTTTGTCAACTTTAGCTGACTTGGCCGCAGCAATAATTAAAGAATCCCAAAATGACAACTTTAATTTTACTTTAAGCCTCATCCCTTCCATGAGAAGCGCGGCATCATTGACCACCACATTCCACTTTAAAAGGTCTTCAATAATTTCAGCTGCCAATTTCTCTGAAACACCTTTTTTGATAAAATTCACATAACATTCTTGAAGCACTTGAATGCTGATACTCGCTGGCACCGGTTGGGTCCATAAAGATTTCAATAGGATCGCCGCTTTTTTATGCCGGATGCCGGCATCTATGTCATACGCATAGACAATGATATTAGAATCCACAAAAACTCTACTGTTCATAGATATCCGCCCGGCTTAATGGCTTACCCCCCAAATGAAAACCTTTTTCCAGCCTGGCCAAGGCACGTGTCCGCGCCCGTTCATAGCCATCCTTCCCTAAAACCTCCGCAGAAATCAAATCAACGACCCATTGGGAAAGAGATTTATGGTATTGAACAGCTTTATATCTGGCTTTTTGCAAAATATGTTCGTCCAATCTTAGTGTAATATTTTTAGTCATTGATTTTCCCCCCATCAATAAGACATTCAAAACCCACCTTAGACATTTACACGCTATTTTAAGTTTAGCACATTTTGTGTGCAAAACAACCACTATTGGACCGTTAACCCTCCGGTGACTGTTAGGCCGCCGGTGACAGTCAATACGGGTGGTGTCGCGGTCGGACCTGCGGATGTTTCACTGCCCATCGTATAAAAAGAAGAAGGCGCGCTTTGGTTGTTGTATTCGGTGGCGATCCAGCCGGCGGAACGGTTGGTCTTTGAGAATCGCAATTCATCCAAATTTCCATTAAAATAATGCCAGACGCATCCTTGTACATTCGGATTGTAGGCAAAATCAAGATTATTATTAGAGTAATATATTGTTGAGGAAAAACTGCTTGTACTTGCTTGGGATCCGTTGAGATAAGTTAAAACTGTCGAACCATCATAAGTCATAGCATACTGTGACCATGACCCTGTGGGAATAGTGGAGCCGCCAAAACCAGTTTCAGCACTACCACCGGTAGCAATGAGCCCAAATATTGTAGAACCACTCGCACCATTCATGCCAAAGTTCATCCCATCATTGCATCCTTTGCCCGCGATAAATGTATTCACACCTGCTGCCTCTGTAGTGGGATTTAGCCAAACCTCTTCCGTCACAGGATATGGGGCATGCAATGATGCGGCATCTGCAACAGATATGTATTGATTGCTCGCGCTCGCGAATGCTGCTCCTCCGTCTACATTACCAGTTCCTGCGGTTGCTCCGTTGATTGTGCCATTATGATTACCCGTTGACTCGTCCGCAGATAATGTTGTTCCATTAGGAAAATGATATACTGCAAGATAATTGCTATCCCAAACACTGGAAGCCGTGCTTTGGAATGTCGAAATCACCGCATTGTCATAACACATATAGATGGTGGTATTTGAAGAATGCGAAAGAGGTGTGGATGTGTTGGTTACCCAAGCCTCAAATTCTCCTGTGCCAGCGACATAGTTTTCCATTTCCCAGGTCAATTTATTTGTGCAGGCGGAGTCAGTCGTAAAGATAATGTCATAGCCATTAGAGTTCTGGACATGCGCCCCGCCGCCGCTTTGGTTAAGGCCGGTGATGGACGCGTTGCATGGAGATGCGCCGTTGCCGCAAACAAGAATTGGAAATTGCGTCAGGTTGGCCCCGCCTGATATTTGGCTGGACTGGACCGTAATGGCACGGTAATAGGAATACCCGGCAAATGCAGGATTGGCCCAAAACCAAAAGAGCCCTAAGAATAAAAATGTTTTTAGGAAGTTAGACTGACTGACTGACTGACTGACTCGAATGCGGGAAAGGTTGGCATAAACTCATCTGTTTTTATTGGTTTATGGTTTCAAAAGCTACATTCAAATGATCTGGTTTGATCACTTCAAAATTCAACTTTTCAAAACCCAACACATGTCCAGCTTTATCTTTCATTAAAATCACTTCTTCTGCCGTTTCTTCACAAATATATTCCTTCTTAGGTTCGCCAAACCAAACCGTAAGGGTATTTCCTGTCTGGTCATAGAAAACTTTTACTTGGGCCATATTCTTTCTCCTGCTTTTATCGCATCTGTCGGATAAGCCGTTATCAAAAACCCTTCGCCATTAAGTTTCTTGCTTACTGCACATACCCACCGCCCCTTACGCTGGGTTTTATAAAACAGGAGCACCTCTGTGTCTGTTCTGCTACGGCGAATTTCTTCGGGATGTTCAAGGGCAGCCTTAACATCTTTCTCATGACCAGCCATAATTGGATGTTTTATACTAATGATAATTTGCCAATACGCACGACTTACACGAACATGAAAACCTAATGGCGTAATGGCATCAAATAAGACATCCTTCTGCTGTCGCATAGAAATAGAATAACATAAATTAATTCAATTTGTCCCGATTTTTTTAGCAGTGGTACAGGATATATTCGGACTGTCGGGATTGACGTCCAGAACGCGTTTGCTGGGAATTATGACAAGGTCCATGTCCTCCATCGGGATGGCGCCTAATAACGGTTCATCACCCATGACCAGGGCGCCGACAAAACCAACACGGCCTTTAAAACGTACTTCTATCGGGCCGACATAGGGGACGATTTTCTTAGACCCGTCGGCGAGCGCGACTTCTTTGCGGTCTATTTCTTCCAATCTTAATTGGATTCTCAAATGCTCCGGAATACATAAATGCAAGGCGCCTGAATCAACCAAAACATTGACTTCAATCGCCTTAATTTTAGAATTGCGGGAATTTTTTAATACAATTTTGGCATGGACTAATACCACCTAATTTCTCCTATTTATGCCTATATAATTTCCCATAAAGCGAGGTGATCAGCAAAGGTTTAATATATTACGTCCCGTGGCATTTTTTGTATTTTTTGCCGGAACCGCAGGGACATGGGTCGTTGCGACCGACTTTGTCTTCGGTGCGGGGGGTTGTAGCAACAGGTTGTTGGGAGACTCTTGTAGTTTCTAGAACTAGTTGTTCTTGTTGAGATTGCTTCGCTCCGCTCGCAATGACGCTGGAAGTAGGAATGCCGGCTTGAAATTCCTGATGTACGGCTTTCTGGGGGATGGCGCTAAAGACGGAGCGTGGACGCATGTCTTGAGGCATGGCTTCTAGTCTAAAGATCATAGCGGCGGCATCGTGATTGATGGAGGCATACATGGTCTTGAACATGGCAAAACCTTCCTTCTTATATTCCACCAAAGGATCGCGCTGGCCTAACGCGCGCAGGCTGATACCGTCCTTGACCTGGTCCATGCTGTACAAATGCTCTTTCCATTTCATGTCAATGACATGCAAGAGGATCATGCGTTCCATGCGGCGCATGATCTCAGGCGTTACCTGGACTTCCTTAGCTTCATACGCCTGAGTCAATACTTTCTCAAGTTCATCCTTGATCTGCTGGGCATTAAACGTGCTCCACTGCTCAATGACGTTATCAATATTTACCGTAAACTTGGCCTGAATGTCCGCGGCCAATTGCTTTAATGTATCTTCACTTTGTTGAACGGCATAATGGCTGTCAACCACATCGTCAGAGGCCATGAGCACGGCATTTAATATCACGTCCCTTAAATTTTCACCCTCGAGAATGGAGCGGCGCAGGCTGTAGATGACCTCGCGCTGTTTGTTCATGACATTATCATAATCCAGCAATTGCTTGCGGATCTCAAAGTTATAGTTCTCAACCCTTTTTTGGGCGACTTCCAGAGCTCCAGATACCATGCGCGATTCAATGACCTCGCCTTCCTTCATCCCGAGTTTGTCCATGACTGTCATAATGCTCTCAGAAGCGAACAAGCGCATGAGATCATCCTGCAGGGACACATAAAATCTCGAGGAACCAGGATCGCCTTGACGGCCGCAGCGGCCTCTTAACTGATTGTCAATACGGCGGGATTCGTGGCGTTCGGTACCGATAACATGTAAACCACCGGCAGTAAGGACTTGTTCCCTTTCTTTAGAGACCTGATCTTTAAATTGGGTGATGAATTTCTTGATCATCTCCTCACGGCCCTGATCATCCAAATCTTTGGATTTTTCAGCCGCTAATGCCCTGGCCAAATATTCGGCATTACCACCCAGGACAATGTCCGTACCGCGGCCTGCCATGTTGGTGGCAATGGTGACCCCGTTATAACGGCCGGCCTGGGCGATGATATGGGCTTCCAGCTCATGGAATTTAGCGTTTAAAACCTGATGCGGAATACCTTTTTTCTTTAAGAGGCCCCCGATCAATTCAGATTTTTCGATGGAAATGGTACCCACAAGGACCGGTTGGCCCTTTTGGTGGCAGGTAGCAATTTCTTCGACGACGGCGTTGTACTTTTCCTGGATGGTCTTATAAATGCAGTCCGGATAATTGACACGCACCAGCTGACGGTTGGTGTCCAAGACGACCACATCCAAATTATAAATTTTCTTAAAATCGTA
>CAZKUL010000149.1:0-5835 GCA_964555945.1 uncultured Planctomycetales bacterium | reverse complement strand
CAAGTCTACAACAGCCTCATTCTCGCCACCTGGTACAAAAAGAAAATCAAGGACAGCATTTTGACCCAAGTGTATGAGAATAAGAATAAAGTCGCCGGCATATTATCATCCCCGAACAACAATATGTCATCCCCGAATGTTTTAATCGGGGATCCACAATCCATCTATCAACTATACCTAAAAGCCTTCAAAAAAGGCGCCTATAACTATATCAAAGAAGAACTTGACCCCATAACCCAACAACCCATCCCCAAAAAATATTTCTCCGGAGGCTTTATGGCCACAGATTTGGCCCAAATGACCTTAAAAATTATCCCAACCATTGACCCGGCCCTTTTGGCCAGTCACGGTCAATTGATGGATGTAAAAGCCGATGCAGTCATGACGGATATGCCTCGGACTACAGATAGAGCAATGACGCCTGATCAGATTGAGGCCGGCGTATTGAGTTATGTAGCAAAGGAAATGGGCGTTTCAAATGAGGAAATGGAACGAAAGATTTATCATTCAACCATCGAAGTCAATAATAAGAAAATTCAGGTATCACAGTATAAAAACAGGGCGGATGAAATTACACCATTTCTCAGAGTGGGTAAATTTATTATTATTGATGATAAATATTTTGCTGGACTGGAGAATGATGTCCAGGAATATAAATTTTTGATAAGGAAGAGAAGTGTCCTCGATGATTCCTGGAACAACAGTGATATGGATTACGGGGAGTATAAAAATTCAGGTTGGAGTGGGTATATGATGGGCGTGCTTGCATCCATGGCTGCCCATGAAGATCAAATAAAAGGTGCAAGTTTTATAGATTTTGGGGCCGGTCAAAGTGGCGTCCTAGCAGTAGCTGCTCAAAAACTGGGGGCTGCCGAAATTATTTTGATTGAAGGTAATGAACGCTATATGCGACAACTAAAGAGTAATTTAGTATTAAACCGTGTTCCTACGGATATTTGCAGATTTTACCAAAGAGATATAGTGACCCTAAGGGCATTAACGACAAGAATGGGCAATGTCGTTTTTGTGGTAAATTTAATATCTTATGGAGCAGGTGTGGCTGGATCTTCTGAATTGTCTGTTGCATTTGAAATCCTTAAAAGAAAAACAATAAAGTTAGGGATAATTTCGGGAGGGCCAGAAGAGGATATCTATTTAGCCCAGAGAGAATTGAAAGATGTTGTTACGAGAGAACAAGTCAAAACTGTCATTGTTACAAAGGATCCCTTGGCGGGTTCTGAACACCAACGAACCTTTACCACATTAATGGTACAGCCAGATGCCGCGATGGGTTTACAAAAATCCGATGCGTCCATGGTCAAAATGCCCCAGCTTCCAACTCAAACATGGACACCAACACAACATGCATTGCTAGATGAATTGAATGAACGCCTAGCCACCTATACCAGGGCAGATTTGGGTGAAGATGGAAATTATGGATTGGCGAGTGAATATTTTCTTATTAGATTACCAGCTATTTTAAAAAAATTGGTTGCGCTTGGCATTATTGAGAAAACTCACTCAGGAAAATGGCAAATTAAGAAGAATTTGGATGCTAATGAACCCTTATTAAGGACTGAAGCCGGAAGATATTTTAAAAATATTTGGGCATATTTGAATCGAGTTCTCCTAGGTGAGTTGCCAAGTTATTTAGAAGGGGTGATTAATGCAGATGACGCTATTTGGCAAGACCACCTTGGCGGTCAGGTGTCTTTAGGCGAAAAAATATTCATCGATCTTTTCAAACATATTAAGGATCATCGAAAATGGTGGTCAAAACCAGTTCCGGATAGTTTATTAACAAGAGAAGAATATGTATTTGATAAATTACTAGAACGTACTTATATGCCACAGGGCCTTCCCAGATTATCCCGAATGTATCATATTATTTGGGAGAATGATCCACGACTTGGTACGCTGATAATGGCTGGGACTGTATATCATATTTTTAATGTGTCCCAAAATGAAGCAAGATCAAGCAACAATTCCGGACATGTTGGAGCAGATCTTTTGTATTTGCGTTTGCAAATGAATGCGGCCAATGAAGTCCTTGGTGCAAGGAGAAGTAATTTGGGGAAATATTTTGAAGAATCGATTGCCAGGAATATTGCGAATGACGCTGGCTCAATATGGATACGGACCCTGGTCTTGACAGTTGTCTTTGGTGTAATCTTATTTCGTCCACGCTTCGCCCGGCTTCAACATTTTGATAATGACAATCTTAAGGCCGCCTTTATTGAAAACAGAGGGAATGTTCTTCGGTGGTTAAGAAGGGGATACACAAAGATTGAGTTTCCCTGGAGTCAAGAGGTCATTGAAGGATGGAAGAAGGGGCCGGGATGGGATTTTGACGTGGCAGATAGTTTGACTAATCCCACGATCCAGAGATCGAGGCGATTGGTAGAAACAGAAGGATATCAGTTCCTGGAAGCTTCCATTCAGCCTCAAATGCTCTCAGCAGTCACGCACTATGAGAGAATGGAAGCACATGTTACCGGTTTCGCTGAACATATCTCCGATCTTGAACCCGTTAATATGAGAGACCTTCACCAAGGAGATAGAGTGAGAATAGATGAGCAAAATGAAACTGACACGAAGAAGGAAACGCCTATTATTTCCGTCCACGCTGTTGTGGCTGACAGGGAATTTGACGATGCGGGTCATGTTTACATGTGGGTCATACCTTTTGGTATGGGTGACGAAATTTTCGTGGATGAAAGTAAGAAAATTAAAGCCATGTACCGGTTAACAGTAAAGGATGAGGCCGTCAAAAGTCGTCTAGAATCATTAGACATGGCGTCAACTTCCGAAGTACCCGGTTATTCAGAGGCCTTAACTAAGTATAAAGCATGGATTGCAGCAGGACGTATGGGCACCCTTCATGAAACTTGGGCCAAAAGCAGCCGGAGCGATGTCATCAATTATTTTACCGTTGCGCTGGAAGAAAATATCCCTGGTTTTAGGAAGGCCAGACTTGATGACGATGTCCCTCTGATGGCCAATTTATACCGTCGATATGTCATTGGGTACCAAATTCAAGACGGAAACCGAATAGGTGGTCAAAAAGGCTTTCTTTATTATAAATGCGGTTTAGGGTCGTTGTCCGGGACTTCACGGCCCTTTTTCGAGAATACCGATGGTAATCCCGGTTCGTTGCTAAGGTTGGCCGGAGAAAAGAGAGAGCTATTGAAAGGTATTGTTTCTAAAGAAGGTTTAAAGTCTTGGGAATTTGAAGAGAAGCCTGCCAATCTTCAAGAGGATGATGGCCTGGATTATGAAGCAGCAAAATCCTATTATTCAAATTGGCAGCGATCAGTAAGAAGGTTTAATTTTCCTAACGGTTTCTGGTATTTGGAGAAAACTATCGCTAATTTTGTACTTGTTGTCCTGGATAACAACATACCTGGCTTTAAGGACGCCAGGGACAGGGGAGATATTAAACTCATGGCGGCTTTATATCGAAGATATGTTATCTGGTATAAAGCTGAAAATCCACAGAAATATCCAGACAGACAAGTTGCTTTTTTTAATGAAAAAGGTGGTTTGCAGCGGCTTGTGGCGACGCACCGTCTTTTAAGCAAAGGCAATATGCCATGGGCATTGATGAGATGGTTAACAAAGAAGGGCGGGGTCCTGTATGGATTGATGGATGAACACAACGAAGAAGCCTTAAATCCTCTGGAGATTGATCCTAATCAAGAGGAGATTCCGTCAGACGGACTTAGTTATGATGTCATGAAGCAGCATTATGAAATTTGGCGCGATAAAGTAGGCAAGTTAGGTTTTTCAGATATGTTTTGGAGAAAATCAAAAACAGCAGCCAATGCGGTGGCCATTGTCTTAGATGAGAACATTTTGGGCTTTCGGGATGCGAGGGAGCATGATAATGTTGCACTCATGGACGCTTTGTTTCTAGAAGGTCCGGTAAGAATTGGGTTAAGGAAGTTTTTCTATGACAATGGCTTAAGTGGCCTATTGGAGAGGCCACCGACGTACTTAAACAGGCCAGTTACAGCTGGTAGCCTACTGCGATTGGCGGGTAGTTTTGGATTATTGGGACATTTCTTAACGGATAGGCAACGCCTGACTCCCGAGGAGCTCGATTTTGCGGTGTCCCCTCCAATGAAGGTTACAGGTCCTGCGGCTTCTCATACGGGTGGTATTGATTTAACTTCGGGCAAAACTTTATTGGTCCAAAATAGTGGCTTATCTCTCCATTTCCACATCGACCCCGCCATGCTTAAGCATTTACATGACTCTCTCGGCTTTACACCGCGCATCATCACTATCCAGCCTATGAATGATCTTAGAGATTTTCTTGGTCTCTAGGGAGCCTTGCCATGGAGCTGCCCTAAGCGTATTTTCGTGCTTGTCAAAGGTCTGCATTAGTGCTATTCTAAATACGTCAAAAGAAGAAGTATATAGAGTCAAGGAGAATTCCTATGGAAATAAGAACAATGATTCAGAGCACGCCCAACCCCAACGCGCTCAAGTTTGTCTTGAATGTGCCGGTCAAGACTGAGGGCAAGGTGACCTATAAGAATGCTGGGCAATGCACGCATAATCCCATGGCTGCGGCCTTGTTTACAGTTCCTAACATCACTGAAGTTTATTTCTTTGATAATTATGTCACCGTGACCCAGGATGGCAATGTGGATTGGGACCAGATTGAGGAGCAGATAAAGAAACTCATTTTGGAATACGCGCCGGACCATAATCCTGATTTTGAGGTTGAAGAAGATAAAAAGCCCAAGGCGACTGAATCTGATGATCCGGAGATTGCCAAGATCAATACCATCCTGGACAATACCATCCGTCCCGGCCTTCAAATGGACGGTGGAGACCTTCATATTGTCAGTTTTGACGGCATTAATTTGACTGTCAGTTACCAGGGGGCCTGTGGTTCCTGTCCCAGTTCCACTATGGGGACCCTGAAAGCCATTGAAAGTATTTTACGCGACCAATATAACCCTGAAATCACTGTGCAAACCGAAGGAAGTATTCAGGAGCATGAACATGGAACAGCTTACTAATAAAAAATGCGTGCCTTGTGAGGGTATTGGCCGGCCCTATTCTTATTTGGAAATCAAAGCCTATTTGCCCCAGGTCCCGGGGTGGGTCATGGCCCACGATGCCAAAAGCATTGAACAGAGCTTTACGCTCAAGAATTTTGTTGCCTGCGTTGATCTTATTAATAAGATCAAGGATATTGCCGAAGATGAAATGCACCACCCGGATTTGCATCTGACCGGATATAAGAATTTGAAAGTAGTTCTATATACGCACGCGCTTGGCGGAGTTACAGAGAACGATTTAATTCTAGCCGCCAAAATTAATGCCATAAACCATGTTTAAAATCAATCGCAAACTAGAATATGCCCTGATCTCCTTACGGCACATGAGTGCGAAATCTCCCGGGCAGTTGACTTCAGCCAAGGAGATTTGCGATATTTATCATACTCCTTTTGATCCGACCTCACGCGTGCTGCAGATCATGGCCCAGCATGAGATCGTCCGCGCGGAGCAGGGGGCCCATGGCGGTTACCAAATCCTTAAGGACCTCTCGAAGGTGACACTCTTTGATTTGACCCAAATCATCGAGGGGCCAATACAGATTGTGAATTGTTTTCATGGGAATTATTCTCATTGCGACATGACCTCCAGCTGCAATGTCATCTCGCCCATGCTTAATTTGAATGAACGGATTTCAGCAATGTTTAAGACGATCAATGTGCGTGAATTGATTTCGTCACACAATCAAGGCGAAAAACAAATCCGTTCCAAACCTTTTCAACACGCTGAATCTAAGGATTAAATTTCTCCTTATTTCCCTCC
>CAZKUL010000148.1:0-5888 GCA_964555945.1 uncultured Planctomycetales bacterium | reverse complement strand
ATAGAACCTGTATTACGTCAACACAAGAGTATTATTATTGACGACCACGGCAATACGTTTAGGGCTTTAGTCAAATATCTTGATGGTGTGTCTGAAGAGGATATCGTCAAATTGGATATTCCGACAGGTGTTCCTTTAATTTATGATCTTGATGAGAAACTTAAGCCCATCCAATCTTATTATCTGACTGCCTTGAAATAAATGGCAAGATTTGCACATAATTGCGTATAATGGCTGGAACCGTTGAAGACAAAAAAGGGGGAAGAATGCTTCAAAGATTAAAAAGCATCCTATTTGTATTTTGTGTTGTCATGATTTTTACGGCTCAAACGCAGCGCCCTGAGGACCAGAAGCAACAACATGCTCCCGGCGCCAAACATGCACCTGCGGCGCGTAACAACCAAAGCAGGCCGCCGCAAACGCAGCCTCGCAGGGAAATCCCCCATCCTATCGCCCGCAAGATGCCGCCACCGCCGCAAGTTCATCGGATGCCGCCTTCACAAATCCAAGAGAGGCCCAACAGACCGCAGCCTTCAAATCAGCAAAGGGTAGCATGGCCTCATGTTTATGGCGTTCCACCTTCTGCGCCGGTCAGAAATAATGACACTTTTTTTCACCGTCAACACCATAACCATTGGCAGCCCCGTTATAATTATTATGATAATCAATATCACTTTTATCCCTACGTTAACATCGCTTCAACGGTAGAGCTCTCTGGGGACAGTGCCCAGGTTGGTTATGATGGTCAGAATTTCTATTATGACCAGGGGACATTTTACCAGCAGGACGACCAAGAGCAGTACTTTGCTATTGCTCCTCCCATCGGCATCATTGTGAGCACCTTGCCTGCTAATGCCAGGCAGGTTATTGTGGATAATCAGGTTTTTTACCGGTATAAGGGGGTTTTTTACATTCAGGTGCCCCAAGGGTTTCAAGTGGTTGGTCCACTTCCAGGGGCTTCGGATAATTCTTAAGTTGGGAGAAAAGGTGAATATTACATGGTTGTCTAAACCGGAGACTCAAGACTATCTAGCCGCTAATTCCTATCTATCCTTGTTATACGATAAAACAGCAACGGCAAAGTTTGTCAGCAAATTGAAAAAGGCGCCGATGACACAATTTAAGGCCAAGGATATTTTTCGCGCCTCACGCCTGCCTTTATTGGGCACTGCCAATTCCCATGTTCTGAAGGACACAAAGAAAATAGAGTCCAAGGTGCGACTTTCTCCGATACTTCTGGTCAGGGACAGCAATCACAGTAAGGTCATCATAGCCGACGGCTACCATCGCCTCTGCGCCGTCTATTATTATGATGAAGATGCCATCATTCCATGTCAGATTATTTAATACCACGAAAAAAAATTATTCTATTGGCTATGCTTTGCCTCGTCGTATTATTCCATGGTACCGCGCAATCCAAAGGCGGGGATGCGCAGACCCAGATCATTCTCTTGAATGACTCAGCAGCGGCCCTGGAGGATACAAATCCCGTTCTTTCAAAGGGTTTGACCCAATTTGCCGATGAGAAACAGAAAGATTGGGAGGATCAAAACGCCAATAAGACGCAGCCGCTTCCGACACCGCTAACGGACCAAAGGATCAAACAATTGCAGGATCAAGTAAAGCTTTTAAAGGCAGCTGCTCATGCTGTTCAATCTGTTTATCCATTAATTTTCACAAATTTGATAAAAATGGCAAAAGAAATTGAAAGGACCATTGACAGTGAGAAATAAGAATTTATTGTTGGTTCTTGTGGGGGGTCTTTTGTTGATCTTTCCCCGGTCGTCTGCAGCCTATGAGGATAATGCCCTTATTGAAGACGTTTATGTGGATATGCAAGAGAGTGATTTATTGAAGATATATCTTAAGAATGAATTACGCGACATGAGGCATGAGGGCGTCAATGACTGGTTGACCTATAATGAGCCCACCCATGACCCGTTACATGCTTTAATCACTTTTCACTTTCAAAAGGAAAAGCTTGTTTCATGGAAGTTCAATGACCGTCCAGAAGTAATCAAGGAATATTTGGAGGAGTTTTGTTTTTATCAAGAGCCGTCATTGATTTATCATGCTGTTAAGGATGTTTTATTGAGAATGCCTTACAAAGATTTTCTCAACGTCACCAATCGCGAGCGTCCCATCCTTTTTACGGAATTTTATGATTCAGGGACGGCCCGTTTCGCCAGTTCCTCAGAATTCATTGTGACTCCAGATGATCCTCCCTGTTGCAAAGAGGGTTTTACCATCGTCAAGCTGGGCATGGGACTGGGATTGGCCAAAACTCCCGGGCCCATTGAAGGTGTCGTTGCCCATGAGATCGCTCATCGGGTCCTGGATTCCATCAGGAAAGGGAATGTGAACTGTGATGCGGAAAGGGCGGCCAACAGATTAATCAAAAAATGGGGTTTTAAGAAGGAATTTAGAGAAGCCAGTCAATTATTTGGCCAGAAGAAAGGCGATCCTGACGGTTGCCAGGAAGTGCCGCATAAAACAAATCATTAGAGGTGGGGATGTTTAGCATTTCGTCATTGCGAGGAGCGAAGCGACGAAGCAATCCCAACAGAATAAATTCTTTTAGAGATTGCTTCGTCGCTAAAAACCGCTCCTCGCAATGACGCAAGTATTCGACGGCCAAGAAACAGGGAATATTGACGATACTTTTCGACGTCGAAGCAATTGGGCCTTTTGACACTAAACAATTACGAGGTGGGATATGAAAACAAAAATGTTAATTATTTTTCTCACTAATTTCTTATTTCTGGGAACGTGGCTTAAACCTGTTTTTGCGTTGGAACATACGCAAAAGGATGGGGTATTTAGCATGGATATCCCCGCGGAATGGCATTGGGCGGAGTCTCCCGAAGAAATTCTCATTACCTATCCCGATGGAAAGACCATTGCGCTTGATATTCAGATGATTCCAAGCCGGAAGCTTTCCCAAACGGACATGAAGAAGGCCATTAAAGAAAGCAACGATAAGATGATCAAGGAGGGTATTGAAGCCCATCATGGGACGCTGGTTGGCAATAAAGAAATAAAGTTGGATGGGGTCTATGCCACCCGCATAGATTTCAATACGGTGCCACCTAATTCCATCGCGGTAACCTACGTTTCTTTTTTTAATAAGGGCTATGCATTTACTATCACCTATGGAAGTGAGGATGAGAAGATGCATGCGCTATTGGATGATGCTTTGGCTACGATCCGTTTTTAAGTGAAATATTGATCTGAATTCAAAACTTCCAGAAAAATACTTACAATGTCTTGGTCAAGGTGGTCCTTCATGGAGCGAAGGATGCTGATGGCTTCTTCTTTTGACTTTTTGGGGCGGTAGGGACGTTCAGTGGTTAATGCATCGTAGACATCAGCCACGCTTAAAATACGCACCAAGGGTGAAATCTCCTCTCCTTTTAATCCATCAGGGTATCCGGAGCCGTCGAGCTTTTCGTGGTGGTGCCTTATGAGATCGCATAAATGATGCAGGGAGTGTACAGGCTTGATGATGCTTTCGCCAATCTCAGGATGGCGGCGCATAATGACCCATTCCTCATCATTAAGGGCACTGTCCTTTTTTAATATCTCATCAGGAATGCCAATCTTCCCAATATCGTGCAGACGGGCAGCTCCCCTTAACGTGTTAAGATCCTCCTCATCCAACCCCAACCGTTTACCAATACTTAAGGCATGATTGGCCACGCGGTCCAGATGGCCACGAGAATATTTATCCTTGGCATCAACAGCCAGGGCCAATGCGGAGATGGTTTCATAGTAAGTCTTTTCGATATCTCGGTTGAGCTTGGAATTCTCGAAGGCCACGGCTGTTTGGGAAGCAAGATTAAAAACTAAATCGAGATCCTCTTCAGAGAAATTAGCTTTATCTTCGTCAGTTTTGCTTAGGGTGAGAATGCCGCTGACCCTGTCCCGGTAGACGAGAGGAGCGCAAAGGATGGTTTCTCCGAAAATCTCATTTAAGGATGGGTTGTCCTTATTTTGTAAGAATACGCCTGAGACGCTCAGGGAATGCTTTTCCGTCAAGACTTTATTGAGCGGTGAGCCTTCAAAAAGTTTAAGATTGATTTTCTTCTTGGTATCATAGTTTGTGCCGTAAACGGTATTGACTATTAATTCAGTCTTTTTATCATTCAAAATCATTAAGGTTCCGACCTTGCAATTTAAAGCTGTCGTGAGTGTTTCGAGAATCAATTCAAGGAAGGTATCAATATTCTCCATATTCGAGATGCCGCGCCCAACCTTGGACATAATGGCGTGCAGTGATTTTTTGGCCAGTTCAAGCCGGCGGACGTTTTCTTCCAAGCGGTGAGTCACGGCGGAAAAAGAGCGGCTTAAGACAGCGATTTCATCTTCGCCTTTGTTGAGCTCTTTAAATGTCTCCGGACTCAGTAGGTTCTCCAGCGTTTTACTGTTTTGCTTAGAAATATCGATGACTTTAACCAGCAAGGCGCGGATGGCAATGAATCCCATAAAAACGCCTAAGACCATGAGGATCATGGTGTAGGTGAAGTTTGTCGTTGTTATTCCAATCTGTCCGTGTTGAGTGGTTTCCACATAGAAATAATAAAGAAGTGCCATGGGCACAATGGAGGTGATGAGAAAAAGAATGGTGAATTTGCGCAGGATGGAGGCGTCTTCAAATGAAGACAGGCGTAGCTTTTGTTTGCTTTTTTTCATATGTTAACTTTAATCATAATTGTACTTTTTGAAAAGAAAAATCTATTTTATTATCACTACTCAAATATGAAAACGGCAAAACGGGGAAATTTGTAGATGTTTAGCTATCCATGCGTCTCATCGGGTGGCCGAGGGAGGGGCATCGCCCATGGCGCCCGGAGGGTGCTTTTAAACCCGAGGACGACATGGGGATTCCCGAGGACAGGACCCGATGAGTCGTTAAACATTATCGAAAATTTAATAGAAATCAGTGATTTACTATTAATTAATAATTATTGATATATAATTAATTAGTGATAGAATCAAATAAATGAACCTTCAGAAAATATATTTTACCATTTATCTGACACTATGTCTATATTTGGCTAATACATGTTTTCCATCTTGGGCCATGGGTTCCGAGCCTTTGGAGCAGACGGCGATTCAGGTGTATTTTTCTCCCAATGGCGGGTGCCAACACGCAGTCGTTGATGAAATCAAAAAGGCCTCTGAAAGTATAGACATAGCCATGTATTATCTGAGCTCCCGGGAAATTGCTCAAGCCCTGGTCAAGGCCTTGGAGAGAAATGTTCGGGTAAGGATTGTCTTGGACCAAGGCCAGGAGATTGAATCTGCTTCTAAAAGCGGGTATTTTATCAAGCATGGTTTTGAGATCCGGTATCATCTGGGTTTCGGTCTTATGCACAATAAATTTGCTATTATCGATGGCAGGTCATTAATTACAGGGTCTTTTAACTGGACATTGACGGCTGAAGAGCGCAATGAAGAGAATTTGCTGATTATTTCCGACGAAGAAACCATTAGAAAATATGAAGAGCGTTTCAATTATTTATGGAATACCAGCCGTATTGATTCCCGAAATGCCAGGGGCCTCGAAGTCCTTCCATCCTGGTTCTGCGCCACCTTTCATCTTTTTTGCACTAATTAAGTGCTATTAAGGTCTAATTGTATATAATAACAAAGGGACAAAATTATTTACAAAGGGATCATTATGATTGAACCTGTGCGTAGAGACGCCATTTATGGCGTCTCTATACAAGAATCCCTAAAGAGACGCCATAAATGGCGTCTCTACGATGTGTGCCTCATTCTTTTTTTTTGCTGCACGCTACTGTGCTCACAAGCGTGGTCTGACGACGATAATTCTTCCGCGCCGGCGATGGATACTTATAATAAAGCTGTGAGGCTTTATGAGG
>CAZKUL010000147.1:0-5982 GCA_964555945.1 uncultured Planctomycetales bacterium | reverse complement strand
ATATGCTATGGTTAGTCGGTCTGAGCATATTTTTATCTAAAAACTAATCGGTAGATTTATTTAAGAAAAATATATTACATAAATGAATATTTTTATGGACTTACGGTTGGCCGATGGATGAGTAGTATTTATGAGCAAATTCTTTGTTTCAACTCCGATTTATTACGTCAACGATGCCCCGCATATCGGGCATGCGTATACGACGATTTTGGCTGATGTACTTGCCCGTTATCATCGTACGGCCGGGGATGAGGTGTTCTTTTTGACGGGCCTGGATGAGCATGGCCAGAAGGTCAAGCAGGCAGCGGAGAAGCGCGGGCTCACACCGCAAGCCCATTGCGATGATTTGGCACCGCGTTTTCTTAATTTGTGGAAGAAACTGGATATCCGTTACGATGATTTTATCCGTACCACCCAAGAGAGGCATAAGAAAATCGTCCAGTTGGTCTTACAAAAAGTCCATGACAACGGGGACATTTATACCGATGAATATGAGGGTTGGTATTCGGTGGCTGAAGAGCGCTTTATCACAGAGGCTGAATATGAAACAGGCCAGTTTCGGGATGTTAAAAGGCTTAAGGAAAAAAATTATTTCTTTAGGATGAGTGATTATCAACAGAAGCTCATTGAATATATTGAAAACCACCCAGATTTTATCCGTCCCGAACACCGTAAGAACGAAATGTTGGGTTTTCTGCGCCAGCCATTAGGTGATCTATGCATTTCCCGGCCTAAATCCCGTATGGATTGGGGCATCGACATTCCCTTTGACCAAGAATATGTCACCTATGTATGGTTTGATGCTTTGGTGAATTATATTTCTGCCCCCGGTTATGGTAGTGATGAAGACAAATTCAACGATTTGTGGCCTGCGGACGTTCATCTGATCGGTAAGGACATTTTGACGACCCATTGCGTTTACTGGACCACCATGCTTTTTTCCTTAGGTTTACATCTTCCCAAAACCATTTTTGCCCACGGCTGGTGGCTCATGGGAGACACCAAGATGAGCAAGTCCCTGGGCAATGTGGTCAATCCTTTGGAATTGATTGAGACTTATGGCGTCGACGCTGTGCGTTTTTATTTGATGCGTGAGATGGTCTTGGGTCTGGACGCCAATTTTACACTTGATTCCTTTATCAAATGCTATAACAGCGATTTGGCCAATGATTATGGCAATTTGCTCAACCGGGTCAGTGGTTTGATCCAGAAAAACCATGGGGGTCATATCCCAGAGCCCGGTCATCTGACCAGTGCCGAAGAGGACATTAAAGGAAAAGGCAACTGTTTGTCCGGTCGCATTGAGGATTTAATCAATGAGTATAAAGTCCAGGAAGCCGTAACGACGGTCCTGGAGTATGTTCATGTCCTTAATAGATATATGGAAGCCCAAGCTCCATGGAAATTGGCTAAAACGGATATGCATGCCGCCAATCGCGTCCTTTATACCGCTGCTGAAGGATTACGCATCGCCACGATCATGTTGGCCCCGGTCATGCCTGAAAAGACCGCCCAAGTCCTGGACATTTTAGGCGCCGTGGATACCAAGCCTGTATGGGGACAATCTAAACCCGGCACGCCACTCAAAATCCACCCGCCACTATTCCCCCGCATCGAAGTGGAGAAAACCTGATGGCTATTGAAACTATTAAATGGGTCAACGGTTGCGCGCGCATTATTGATCAGACAAAATTACCTAATAAATTTGAATACATTTATTGCCGTGACGTAGAGACCATGTGGCAGGCGATTAAACGCCTCTCTGTGCGCGGGGCACCGGCTATCGGAGTGGCAGCGGCTTTTGGGGTCCTTTTGGGTATCCAGAAATATAAAGGCCAGGATAAAGAAAAGTTTTTGAAACTCTTCCATGAAACCTGTGCTTATTTGGCCACTTCCCGTCCAACGGCCGTCAATCTTTTTAACATGCTTAATCAAATGCGTGCCGTCATTGATGGCAATCCTCAGGCAGACGTGACCCTTCTAAAGAAGTTGCTATTTAAGGAGGCTAATTCCATTTTTAAGACCGACCAGGAAACCTGCCGCCGCATGGGAGACCATGGCGCAACGCTTATCAAGAATGGGATGCGATGCTTGACCGTATGCAATGCCGGGGCATTGGCCACAGTAGATTATGGCACAGCGTTAGGAGTTTTTTATAGTGCAAAGAAACTACAAAGAAAATTCATTGTTTATTCCTGTGAGACCCGTCCTTTGCTTCAGGGGGCAAGACTGACCTGCTGGGAACTTCTCCGTCAAAAAATAGACACGACACTCATTTGTGACAATATGGCCGCCTCTCTGATGGCCAAAAAACAAGTGGACATCATTTTTGCCGGTGCTGACCGCATTGCCTCCAACGGGGATACCGCCAATAAAATCGGCACCTATACGCTGGCCGTACTCGCCAAACACCATGGCGTCCCCTTTTATATTGTAGCCCCACGCTCAACCTTTGATTTGGAAATCAAATCAGGTAAGCAAATCCCTATCGAAGAGCGAAAAAGCGAAGAGGTGACTCATTTTGGAGGTATCGCCACGGCTCCCAAAGGCATTAAAGTCTATAATCCAGCCTTTGATGTGACACCGGCTAAATTGATTACAGGGATTGTCACCGAATACGGAATTATTTCTCCGCCTTTTGTGAAGAATATTAAAGGAAAGATAGGTTAGATTTATTAAACAAGCTAATTTGGCCTGGATTGGGACAACGAAATGAAAATATTTCAACTCGGCGAATTTGGTTTAATCGATGAGCTTAGCAAGTATGCCCTGTTATCCAAAAATGTGATCAAAGGCATCGGCGATGATGCTGCTGTTTTGTCTTATAGCCAGAGAGAATATCAACTGTTTACGACAGATATGCTCGCTGAAGGCACGCATTTCACCCGCCGCATGCCGCCTGAAGGCATAGGGCATAAGGCATTGGCCTGCAATATCAGCGACATCGCGGCCATGGGCGGTTGGCCTACCTTTGCCGTGATCTCCATTGGTGTTCCCAAAAATCTGTCTGTGTCCTATATCAAGGGCGTGTATCGAGGCATTGAACGGGTTGCCCTGGATTACAATGTCAGTATCGTTGGTGGTGACACGATTAAGACGGATACAATAGTCATCAATGTGGCTCTGTTGGGTTTAGTCAAGAAGAAGAATTTGGTGACCCGCGATGGCGCAAGGCCAGGGGACTGGATATTTGTTACAGGACCACTGGGAGGGTCTTTAGCGAGCGGCCGCCATTTGAGTTTTACGCCGCGCTTGGCCCAAGCCAGATTTTTAGTTGAAAAATTCTCCCCAAGTGCCATGATGGATATATCAGATGGCCTCTCAGGAGACCTGAATCATATCCTGAAAGCCAGCCAGGTTGGCGCGCGGCTCAATGAGGCCTTGGTCCCGAGGCCTAAGGGTGTCAGTCTCTCCCAGGCTTTCAATGACGGGGAAGATTTTGAGCTTTTATTTACCCTCTCCGCAAAGAAGGCGCGTGCCCTCATGGATTGGCAGGCCGTACAAAGGTCATTTTATTTTTATCCTATAGGTTCCATTACCGCAGATGTTAAAGAGAAAATTAATGCCAAAAGTTTCACTCACTTCTAAGAGCGAGGACGAAACCAAACGATGTGCAGAGCGCTTGGCGGCCCGGCTTAAAGCGGGAGACATTGTTTTTCTGCAAGGGGACATGGGGGCCGGTAAAACGACCTTTGTCAAAGGACTGGCTCAGGCCTTCAAGGTGTCAGAGTTAAAGGTCAACAGTCCCACCTTTGTCTTGATGAATTACTATAAGGGTAAAGTTCCGCTATATCATTTTGACCTTTACCGGCTGGAAAATCCAAAGGCATTGGACACACTGGACTTTGATGATTACTTCTACGGTGAGGGCATAAGCCTCATCGAATGGCCCGAGCGTTTAGGAGAGCACAAGCCCGAGCAATACTATTTAGTGGAATTAAAACATAAATCAGAACATGAACGATTGATTACTGTGTCTCGACATGATGGATGAAACTGATGTATTTCCTCTCCTTTGAAACCTCAAGCAAGATTTTCTCTTTAGCTCTCAATAGGGATGAGAAGGTCTTGCGCTATCGGAATATAAAATCTACTCTAGTGCTGGAAGATTCCATTTTGCCGGCTGTAGATAAGATGTTGGATGCTGCCGGAATTACATTCAAGCAAGTCGATAGCTTTGCCATTGCCCTGGGGCCTGGGTCCTTTACCAGTCTGCGCGTAGGACTGGCCACCATCAAGGCCTTTGCCATGGCTACCGGTCGCCCTGTTGTTGGCATCCCCACATTGGATATTATTGCTTATGGAGTTTATAATCAACCCCTGTCATTCCCGAAATACGATGAAATTTGTGTGCTCAATGATGCCCGTCGAGGCAAGGTGTACGCCTGTCTCTATGGGGCCAAAGGTTCCGCTGGTATCAGGCACAAGACGGATTATTTATTGACTTCTCTCGAGGATGTTCTGGACAAAGTCCATGGCACGACCCTTTTTGTGGGCGATGCCCTTGATTTGTATCGCAAAGATATCGAAGCAGCCTACCGTCAGGAGGCTGTTAAGAATAAAAGTGTTTGTAAATGCCTCTTCGCTGACAATAAATGGGCGCATCCCCAGGCCAAGGTGATGGCTGCCTTGGGCTTTGAACGATTGCATAAGAAGAAATACGATGATCCATCGACTCTTTTGCCTCTTTATTTATATCCACAGGATTGCCAGGTGACGACCAAACATGGACGTTAAAATATTAAATTTTGAGACTGTTACCCATCCACCGACATGGTGCGAAATTGACCTCAAGGCCCTGGCCTATAATTTTGAACAATTGCAGAAACTGGCGGCGAAGAATATGGCACATGCCGCGGGCATTATGCCTGTGATAAAGGCCGATGCTTATGGCCATGGGATGCTGCAGGTGGCAGAGTGTTTGACGGCATGCGGGTGCAAATATTTCGGGGTTTCCAATGTCTCGGAGGGTGTGGCCTTGCGTGCGGCGGAATTCAAACAGAAAATACTCTTGTTTGAATCCACCTTGGTTGCTGAAGCTAAAGATATCATCGAATATAAATTGACACCCACGGTATGCGCTTTAGAAATGGCCCATGCCCTCGACCAAGCTGCCCGGGGGGCAGGCCTCCAAATCCATGTCCATATCAAGATTGATACTGGGATGGGCCGGCTGGGTGTGAATGAAGATCAGGCCTTGGCCTTTGTGGAGGCATTACGGCAGCAGTGCCCTAACTTGGTCTTGGAAGGCATCTATACCCATTTTCCTGTCGCTGACTCTGACCGTGATTTTACCTTGGGTCAAATGCGTCGTTTTCGGGATATCGTTTATTCCCTGGAAAATCAGTTCATCACCTTTAGTTTTGTCCATGCAGGGAATAGCATGGGCTTGGGAGACTATAAATCCGAGCTTTTCAATCTGGCCAGGCCAGGGATCATGCTCTATGGCATTTATCCGCTGGAAGATTTAAAAAAGAAGGTCCATCTCAAGCCCGTCATGTCTGTTAAGGCCCGCATTATTTTTGTGCAGACCATTGCCAAAGGCCGGGGTATCAGTTATGGACATACGTTTAAGGCCAAGGAAGATATTACCGTCGCGGTATTACCTTTGGGCTACAGCAATGGTTATTTGCGCTCTTTGTCTAATAAAGCTTTTGTATTGGTGGCAGGTGTGCGTTGTCCAGTGGTGGGCCGCGTGACCATGGACCAGATCATTGTGGATATTACCGCCGTAACTCTTTCAGGAAAGACACCTAAAATCGGTGATGAAGCCGTCATTATGGGCACCCAAAAAGGTACATCCATCTCCGTTGATGAAATTGCCCATTGGGCGGATACCATCAGTTATGAAATCCTCTGTTCCCTGGGAAACCGTCTTCCCCGTAGTTATCAACTCTAGTGCACTGTAAAATTAGTTCTTAATACTATGTCATCCCGACGAAAGTCGGGATCTTTTAAAGATTCCGGCTTTCGCCGGAATGA
>CAZKUL010000146.1:0-5984 GCA_964555945.1 uncultured Planctomycetales bacterium | reverse complement strand
ATCTCGACCAAGCCAAGATGATTATAATTGGCAGGCTTTTAATGATTCCCTACAGTGGCTTTAGGTTCAGGAACTTCCGGAGGAGTTTTAGCTCCTCTTTTGATTATTGGCGGCTCCATGGGTGCTTTAGAATCTCATTTGATTCCGATGGGGGATAATAGTTTATGGGCGATATTAAGCATGGCTGCTGTTATGGGCGGAACTATGCGATCACCTTTGACAGTCATCCTCTTTACAATAGAATTAACGCATGATTTTAATTTAATGCCTGCTTTGTTGGTTAGCTGTGTCTCAGCTTATCTTTTGACTGTTTTAGTCATGCGTCGTTCTATTTTAACGGAAAAGATTGCGCGTCGTGGACAGCATATTACGCGTGAATATAGCATTGATCCTTTGGAATTATTAAAGGTTCATGAAGTGATGGATCGTGAAGTTCAAACAGTTCCTTCAGAAATGAAGATCTCTGAGCTCGCAGAACATATTATTCAGAGAAATCCAGCCTACACAAAGCATAGAGCCCTTCCGATATTAGATAATCAAAAGAAATTGGTCGGAATGATAACTCGGGATGATGTTTTCTTTAATTTAGAAGAAAAAGAACATCTCTCGGTGTTAGATGTTGGAAAGAAGAATCTGGTTGTGACATATCCAGATGAAATCATTCGGGATGCCGTTAATAAGATGCTACGTCAAAATGTAGGTCGATTACCGGTAGTTAGTCGGCATGATCCTTCACACGTTGTCGGATATTTAGGACGACCAAGTATTTTTTTAGCATGGATGCGTCGATTGGAGGAGGAGCATAAGAAGGATTCAATTTGGGATGGAAAGTAACCTAACCTAAGGAGGGATTATGGTATCTTCAAGCCCAGAAGTTGATGTGAATCGTTCATCCTATAAAGCGTATAAGATTTTGTATTTCGGATTTATAGCTTTTCCCATTCTGGTTGGTCTTGATAAGTATTTTAACTTTTTAGTAAATTGGCCGATTTATTTATCGCCTTGGATAAGCAAAGTGATCTATCCTCCGATTTATATGCAGACAGTGGGTGTTATTGAAATTATTGCTGGCATCATTGTAGCGGTCAAGCCTAGATACGGTGCTTATGTAGTGGCTGTTTGGCTCGTTTGTAAAATATTTAATTTGTTGAGTATCCCAGGGTATTACGACATTGCTTTAAAGGACTTTATTTTGTTTTTAGGAGCTTTGGCATTAGGTTTTTTGGCTAAAGAATATGCCGTTGAATAGATTTGTAGCAAATAGAATTGAATGGCTGCACTTTATTGTACCTTGGTATAATTGATACATTTTGTATCTATCTTTAGGATACTATATGGAATATTTTCCAGCGTGGCTTAGAGTAACGCATTATATTAATTTTGTCTTCCTGACTCTTTTGATCCGCAGTGGAATACAGATTCTATCTGACCATCCCAAGTTATATGGCAACGATCATTGTACACCTGGTACAGAGTGGTTGAAATTCAGCAATAAGAAAAAGCCCGAAAAAGGCTATTGGACATCTATGGATGAGGCTGTTGATGTCTCGCCATGGATCGCCTTGCCCGGTGGCAGGCACAATCTTGGTATGGGGCGTCACTGGCATTTATTTTCAGTTGTATTCTGGATATTAAACGGATTTATTTATGTGGGGCTTTTGTTTGTCACGGGTTATTGGAAAAGACTGATTCCAACTTCCTGGGGGACTTTCTCGCAGGCCGGACCTACACTTCTGAACTATCTTAAATTACAGGCTCCGTCACCGGCCAGTTTTCATCCGTATGATTCTTTACAACAATTGTCATATGCTTTTGTAGTGTTTATTTTGGGACCATTGGCTATCTTGACCGGCGCTGCTATGTCGCCGTCTATTGCAGGTAGATTTCCATGGTATACAAAAATATTCGGTGGTCGGCAAAAGGCCCGCAGTTTACATTTTTTGATTTTAGCCGTTTATGTGATATTTATTATCATTCATGTGACGATGGTTATTTGGATAGATTTTTCAGGTAACATGGATCGTATTGTGCTTGGAGGAAAAAGTGGGCATGAGGGCCTAGCTATTTTTATAGGATTATCTGCTATTGTTATAACGTTTTTGATTCATTTTTTTCTGACACGATGGTCGCAGAAAGATCCCCGGCAGGTACAGTTATTTACAGGGGTTGTTATAAAACGAAGTGTAATGGATGTTTTATTGCCTTTGGAATCGCGCCAGCACTATTCTACTGCAGATATCTCGCCTTATTTCTGGGTCAACGGTCAATTGCCTGAATCCGATCAATGGCAGCAATTTCGTAAAGGTAATTTTAAAACTTGGAATTTATTGATTTCAGGACTGGTCACTAATCCCGTTCAATTGTCTTTGAAACAATTAAGAGCTATGCCTAGTACGTCTCAAATTACTAAACACGTCTGCATCCAGGGTTGGTCTGGAATAGCCCAATGGCGGGGGGTGTCTTTGACCGAGATATTAAAATTGGTATGTCCTGTCCCGCAAGCGCGGTATATGATTTTTTATTCTTTTCAAAAAGATGAAAAAGGAAAGATTTATTACGGTTCATTAGATTTGAAGGAAGCATGTTACTCGCAGACAATCTTGGCTTATGAAATGAACGGTAAGCCATTGCCTGTTGAGCATGGTGCTCCACTACGATTGAGGGTAGAAACAAAATTAGGGTTTAAAATGACAAAATGGATCAAGTCCATTGAGATTGTTGATGACCTTTCAAAAATTGGACAGGGGCAAGGGGGATATAGGGAAGATGACCAGTATTTTGGGACACAGGCGGAAATTTAATAATTACTCATTTTAACTATAAAGATCCCAGGAGGCGCTATGAAAGTAGAACATTTATTAGATAATTTTATATTCAATGATGACCGTCCTCATGCTGAAACGCTTTTTAATAATGAAACATCAAAAGTCATTCGTTTTTCATTCAAGCCCGGACAGGAATTAAAGGAGCACCGGGCACCCAGATATAAGTTGAATATAATCGTTTTGCAAGGTAAAGGAGTATTTGCAGGAGAAGATGGTCAGGAGTTATTGGTTAATCCGATGACCTTGTTACGATTTGAGGTCAATGAATTACATAAAGTTAGAGCTCTTGAAGAAGAATTGGTTTTTGTTGCTTTCTTAGATGAGCCCAAGGATCATTCCTGATGGAAAGAAATATCTCACCCAATCTTCCTGTTGCCGGTAATCCGCGGATTGTTATTATCGGTGGTGGCTTTGCGGGTCTCAAACTGGCAAAGAGTCTAAAAAGCTTGGATGTTCAAGTTGTTTTGATCGACAAGAATAATTATCATACGTTTCAACCACTTTTATACCAAGTAGCGACCACTGCCATGGAAGCAGAATCAATTGCCAGTCCGTTTCGCGAGATTTTTTATAGTCAGAATAATTTTTTCTTTAGAATGGCTGAAGTTTCTAAGATTGATCCTAATCAGAATTTTATTGAAACATCTGTAGGCATTGTTTCGTATGACTACTTAGTGATTGCTTCCGGTGCTAATACGAATTTTTTTGGTCTTGAGGATATTAAATGTTACGCCATTGATATGAAAGGCGTTTCTGAGGCCATTAATTTAAAATATTTGATTCTGCAGAATTTTGAACAAGCTCTCCTGACGGATAGTGAAGAAATAAGAGAAAGTTTGATGAATATTGTCATTGTAGGGGGCGGCCCTACAGGTGTTGAGTTGGCCGGAGCTTTCGGTGAGCTAAAGGGACATATTTTTCCTAAAGATTATCCTGAATTGGATATCCACCGGATGCAAGTTCATATTATCGATATGCAGGACCGTTTATTTAAATCATTATCCGAACAATCGTCTCGTTTCGCAGAGAGATGTTTGAAAGAATTTAATATCAATATATGTTTGAACACAAAGGTTGAATCTTACGATGGGAAAGTATTGATCCTCTCAAACGGCAAGAAGATAAATACAAAAACCGTGATCTGGGCCGCTGGTGTCAAGGGTAATGAAATCCAAGGGTTGGGTTCAAAATATTTTGCCTCTTTTGGCAGAGTTAAAGTTGATCAGTTTAATAGGGTGGAAGGATTTAAGAATATTTTTGCCATTGGAGATACAGCGGCCATGATTTCTCAACAATATCCTAATGGTCATCCGATGTTAGCGCCTGTGGCGATTCAGCAGGCTCAAACTTTAGCAAAGAATCTGAAAAGAATATTGATTAAACAGGAAATGAGGCCGTTTGCTTATAAAGATTATGGTGTCATGGCCACGATTGGACGTAACCGTGCGGTTGTAGACTTAAAGTTTTTGAAATTACATGGCACAGTCGCATGGTTGATTTGGGTGTTTTTTCATTTAATGTCATTGGTAGGTTTTCGTAATCGTGTGGTGGCCTTCATTAATTGGCTATGGAACTATATCACTAACGACCGTGCGGCACGGTTGATTATTCAGCTTATGAGAAAGGAACGATGAAAGAGAAAAATCCAAAGGCTGTAATTTATACCATTGGTCATTCCACGCGACCTATTGATGAGTTTATGGGCATGCTCCGGGATTTCAATATTCGTAAATTAATAGATGTACGCACTATTCCAAAATCACGGTTTAACCCACAGTATAACCAGGAAGATTTAGCTAAAAGTCTTACCAAGGAGAAGATTGATTATCAGCATATGGCGGGTTTGGGTGGTTTGAGACATGCTAAGAAAGACTCGATCAATCTGGGCTGGCGCAATGCTTCCTTTCGTGGCTATGCCGATTATATGCAAACGGAAGAATTTGAAAGCTCGCTTCAAGAACTTATCAAAGAGGCTCACAAGAAAACAGTAGCCATCATGTGTGCCGAAGCTGTGCCGTGGCGCTGTCACCGGTCTTTAATCTCAGATGCATTGCTTCTTTATGGATTGGATGTCAGAGATATCATGGGTGCGCAAAAAGAAAGTATACATATAATGAATCCTATGGCCAAAATGGACAGAGGGAAGGTATATTATCCGCAAGTGTGATGCTGTGAATGGATGTCCCAGATACACTCAGATTAAATTCCCTCCATACCGGTTTATCCCGGGGGAGAATCCTCACCCCACAGAGAATCCGCTTGGGCATTCTTATGGAAAGAAAGAACCGGAGGCTGGGTTTTTTATTCCTGATAATTGGAGAGAAACCGAACAGTATTTATTTGGCATTGATTTATACAATTATGGTTATTGGTGGGAGTCTCATGAGGCGTTTGAATCATTGTGGCGGATAGCACCCCGAGGTCTTGTATCCAGAGATTATTTACAAGGGCTGATTAAAATCTCAGCCGCCTTTTTAAAGTGGCATTCAAGACAACAAAAGGGGTTAGAGTATCTATATGCAGGTGCTGTGCAACATCTTTTAAAAGTTAGTAAAGAATATCCTGTTTATATGGGCCTGAACATAGGCGACCATCTCCAGAAATTGGAACATCATTTTAAACCAGTATTGGAAGAGTGCAGATGGTCAGATCCGTTAAATAATTATCCCTGCATTGTTTTGGCTTTGCTGGAAGAAAAACAGGATTTAAGATATATTTTGCGTGCTGAGTATGAAGGATACGGAATGATTTGGGAGACTGGTTCCTAATAAAAAAGACGCAGCCAAAATTGTTTGATGGCTGCGTCTTTTTTATTTGTGCGCCCTGCAGGGCGCACTTACTTGAAGGTGCAAGTCCTTTACAGGCCTGATAGAAGGAACTGTTAGCTGGACGGCAAGGGTGTCCGTCGTGAGGCGGAATCTGAAGGAAGCCGCAGGCAAAACGCTGGCCCGACGAACAGACATCACATAGAGGCGTACATGCTGGATGAGGAGTCAAATATCTCTAAAGTCCAAAATCTATCCGGAAAGTGTATACGTAATTGCGGCGGGTATAAGCGGGAAGGTGAATGCGCATTACCCGGGGAGATCTGTCTAAGAACAACAGGCAGAAGTCAGCAGAGGCCATAGTGTGTGCTGGGCAGCGAATAAATCAGGAGGG
>CAZKUL010000145.1:0-6030 GCA_964555945.1 uncultured Planctomycetales bacterium | reverse complement strand
AATCCGGTTGGGGCTATTTAACACCACTGCTTTGTTTAAATTCATTGAAGATCTGCTATACTTTAGTTATATGATCATTTATGAAGACATTTTGCGGGCCTTTCAAAAAAATAAAGTTAAATATGTTTTAGTGGGCGGCCTGGCTGTGAATTTGCAAGGGGCCTTCCGAAGTACGGCAGATTTAGACATTCTTGTTGATATGACGGATACGAATTTGGCAAAAATTGTAAATATCTTGAAACAGAAGAAATACTTTGTCAAACAACCAGTTGATCCAATGGGAATTGCAGATGCGGGTACACGCAAAGACTGGATAGAAAATAAAAATATGAAAGCATTTTGTTTTTTCAAGGAAAACGGTGAACAGGTAGACCTGATTATTGATTCTCCAGTCAAATTTGCTGAAGCAATCAAAGAAGCTGATATTCAGCGTATAGATGGTATACGTCTGCCGGTTGTATCAATTAAACATCTCATAAAAATGAAAGAAAAAACCGGTAGGGAAAAAGATAAGTTAGATGTTCATGAATTAAGAGTTATCAAAAAACTGAAGGCTGCAAAATGATAGATTTTGGATGGGAAAATCAAACAGAGCGTTTAAAACGACATATGAGTATCACTCCAAAAAGAAAATTGGAACTTCTGTATGAGCTTAACCGTTTTACCCAAAAATATTCCGTAAAATTGTCCCCAAAATTGAACAAACGCATTAAAGAAGCCCGCCGCCGGTACCGAAAAGGTAAAGCACTAAGTTGGGATAAAGCAAAATAGGATATTGTAATTTGTTTTATAAAGAACTTGATGGCTATACTGCCAGCATTTAATCAGCTTTTGTCGGCATAGGCACTAAATCCTTAAATTTGAATATAGATTCGATGTCTTGGAGGATTTGGTTCAAAGTAAATCCGTCTGGGACTATTAGTTACTTAACCGTTTGCAATGTAGAAAGTTGCAGAGGGTTTCGTGTTTATGATCTTCAAATATGTTATATTTATTTATGCTGGCTAAAAACTCCTATTTAGTCATGTCCGTGGTGTTTCTTCTGTTCGGTGTCTATTTCTATCAAAATAATGATACAACATCCTCGACTGTTTTCATTTGGTTCTCAGTTGTGTTCTTTATCTTTTGGCTATTACATTTTTTGAAAGTCAATTTCGGTATAGATTGCGCACCGCTATTGGTTAGAGATTCGTTGCTCAAATATTGTTTATTGGGAATCCTGCTTTTTCCATTTTATCTTGTTAAATATCTTTCTCTTTTGATGCAATCATTAAGTCAAGAAAAGCCAATCGACCAGGTTACAGATAAAATATTTATAGGCCAACAGTTGTTATGGTTTCATCGAAAGATATTTAAAGATAGAAATTTAGGCGCGGTATTAGATATTACAGTTGAAAACAGAGAGCCGTTCTTTATTGCCCAGGATAAGTCAATCTGCTATCTAAGGATCCCTGTTTTGGATAAGACGAGTCCATCGGTCAAACAATTGGAAGAGGGTGTTAGATGGGGCATAGAGCAAATAGCCCATGGAAGAAATTTATATATCCATTGCGGGGCGGGACACGAACGCAGCGCAACTTTTGTTTCAGCCATCCTTTTGAGATCCAAAAACTGTGAAACGGTGGATGAATCCATGAATATGATTAAGCGAAACCGTCCCAAAGTCAGATTTGTGGGCAATCAACGGATGGTATTAGAGCAATGGTTTCAAAGATTAAAAGAACAAGTAATTTCATGCTAAATATTTTCTAGAAGGGAGTTAAAAATATGCCTCAACAAGAGTATTTTCTCAAACGTGTAGGCAATAAGATGGGGATTGAAACTGCAGATGGCAAAGGGATAGTCAAACCAATCTATGATTTTGTTACAACTGGCGGCGAAGGTTCTTTTGTAGTCAGTCTTGGAGATAAGCATGGATTTGTTGATTTAGAAGGAAATGAATTTATCCCTTTGAGTGATGAGAGGGAATATTTCGAAGATTTTTCTGAGGGGCTGGCCATGTTCTATCAGAATAATGGGTATGGCTTTATAGACAAGAAGGGTAAGGTTATCATAGAGCCTGTATTTTATTCTGTCGATTCCTTTAAAGATGGCGTAGCGCGGGTGCGTAATGAGAAAAATTTATATGGATTTATTGATAAGATGGGAACAATGGTCCTTGATTACCGGTATTCCGTGGTGAGTAATTTTGAAAATGGGTATGCGCGGTTTGGAAGACCTGGCGGACTTTTGGGACTTATTAGTAAAAAAGGGGAGGTCGTTTTAGAGGAGAAGTTTTTATATATCGGAGATGTCGAAGATAACAAGATGGTTGTCCGTGTCAGAGAAGGGGAAGATTACAAAGAAGGCGTTCTGACGTTAGGTCAAGGTATCCAATGGAACAATAATATGGACGCATTAAATGAAGGGAATAGGAGAATAAAGCGACTTGAAGAAAAGTTTCGAGAACTCCTTGTTGGTTTTTATAAAGAAGCTTGCCCCTGCCAATATGAAAGGTTTAGAAATTACATCATCTGGGAAAAGGACGTAAGATTCTTAGACCAGGAAATTCTTTATGATAAATTCAGGACCCACTTAAAACTCAACGAGAATAGGGGAGAGGGAGAGGTAATGATTTATCAATGCCCCACATGCCAAACGCTTTATGAAGAGAAATGGCATCAACTCATACAAGTTATGAAAGTCAGGATTGTTAGCTTGAACATTAAAAAGGAAATTGGACCGCCGCCGGTAGGTCCGTATCCGGTGGTTTTAGGGTTTAGACTGGCTGATGAGGAACTCTTAAAGGTATTTTGCGCTCAGTATAAGACTGTAGAAATGGATGTCCTTATACATTATTTGAAAGAGAGAATTTGATTGATGGAATAAAGAGAGTTAAGATCTGCTGGCAGGAGTCGGGCCGTTGGCATTGACAGCGCCTTCAAGGGGTGTTATAGTTGAACAACTTTGGAATTGCCTTTAATCCGGTTCTGTGAGGCTGGAAAGGGACTATATGAATATTCTATTACCAATACTGATTCTGCACCCGTCTTTCCCGCCTGTAGCGGGCTTGGCGGGTTTTATTTTTGGGAAAGGTCAAAGACATGGCGGCCGTTAAGATCATGGATCAGGAAGCCATTCGCCGGGCGGTTTTGCGCATGGCCCACGAGATCCTTGAAAAGAACAAGGGAGTTGAGCATTTGGCCCTGGTGGGCATTCGCACCCGCGGGGTCATCCTGGCCCAGCGGCTGAAAAAGGCCATCAAAGACATCGAAGGCATTGATGTCCCTACGGGGATTTTAGATATTACACTTTACCGGGATGATTTGACCCTGGTGGGGAGTAAACCTTTAGTCAGAGAGACCTTAATTGATTTTGATATCACTGATCTTAAGATTGTTTTGGTGGATGATGTTTTTTATACAGGACGCACCATCCGCGCGGGCTTGAACGCGCTGGTTGATTTCGGCAGACCTGCGATCATCCAATTGGCGGTACTGGTTGATCGTGGGCATCGGGAATTGCCCATTCGCGCAGATTTCGTGGGGAAAAATATTCCGACGACCAAGAGTCAGGATGTGCAGGTCATTTTAGGGGAGTCTGATGGGAAGGCTGATGAAGTCATTGTGGCGTAGGCAGGAGGATTAAGGGTATGGCATGGAGACACAAGCATCTATTGGGTCTGGAGAGTTTAAGCCGCGAGGATATAGAGCTCATTTTGGAGACGGCCAAATCATTTAAGGAAGTCTCCAGCCGGGACATCAAGAAAGTCCCTGCCTTACGCGGCAAGACCGTGGTCACTTTATTTTTTGAACCTTCCACCCGCACGCGCATTTCTTTTGAACTGGCCGCCAAGCGTCTTTCTGCGGACACGCTCAATATCGCGGCGAATGTCTCCTCGACCAGTAAAGGGGAAACTCTCCTGGACACGGCCCGCAATATTGAGGCCATGAGTGTCGATGCCATGGTCGTGCGCCATTCCTCATCGGGTTCAGTGTTGTTATTGGCCGAAGGGCTCAAATGTTCGGTTGTCAATGCCGGGGACGGCTGCCGTGAACATCCCACCCAGGCGCTGTTAGATATGTTTACACTGCAGGAAAAATTTGGGTCTATCGAGGGATTGAAGGTCGGCATCATCGGAGACATTTTGCATTCACGGGTGGCGCGCTCGAACATCTGGGGACTGACCAAGCTCGGGGCTCAGGTGACTGTCTGCGGGCCTGCGACGCTCATGCCCCGGGGCATTGAAGCCTTGGGTGTGGAGGTGTGTTACGATCTAAAAAAGGTCTTAAAGCAATCGGATGCGGTGATTGCTCTTCGCCTGCAAAAGGAACGTCAACAGGATAAATTCCTGCCGTCGATGCGTGAATATTCGAGGCTTTTTGGCATTAATCAGGCCAAGTTAAATGAAGGCAGCGACCATTTGATCGTCATGCATCCGGGCCCCACGAATCGGGGTGTGGAATTATCCGCTGATGTTGCCGACGGCAAGCAATCGGTGATCCTAGACCAGGTGACCAACGGGGTGGCCGTGCGCATGGCGGTATTGTATTTGGTATTGGGGACAAAAACGGAGTAACTATGAGGCTATTGATAAAGAACGCTATTATTGTCAACGCGGATAAAGTCTGGGATAACCTTCAGGATATTTTGTGTGAAGACGGTAAGATCACCCGGGTGGCGGCTAGCATAAGCGCAACCGGCCATGAAACCATTGATGCCGCAGGCAAGAAGGTTTTGCCGGGCTTGATTGATCTTCATACGCATTTGCGCCAACCGGGCCGCGAGGACAAGGAAACCATTGAGACCGGCTGCAGGGCTGCGGTCAAAGGGGGATTCACTTCCATTATGTGCATGCCCAACACCAATCCAGTGATCGATAATGCCATGGTAGTGGAATTCATCATCCGGGAAGCCAGTCGTGTGGGGTTGTGTAATGTGTATCCCATCGGTGCCATCACCAAGGGCCAGCAGGATGGAGAATTGACAGATATGGCGGAACTCAAGGCTTCAGGCTGTTTAGCCTTCTCCGACGATGGCAAGTCTGTGATCAATAGCCGTCTGTTTCGATTGGCCATGGAGTATGCCAAGATGCTGGATGTCCTTATCATCGAACATTGCCAGGACCCGCTATTAAGTGCCGGCGGGGTCATGAACGAAGGGATCGTATCGACGAGGCTTGGGCTCAAAGGCGATCCGGGCATCGCCGAGACAGTGACTGTGGCGCGGGACATTGAAATAGCCCTTTACTTGAATGCCCGTGTCCATCTGGCCCATATGTCGCTTAAACGCTCGTGTGAGCTTATTCGTTTTGCCAAATCCCAGGGGATCAAGGTAACAGCTGAGGCCTGCCCGCATCACTTTGTGTTGACTGATGAAGCCTGCTGCAGTTTTGATACCTCAACCAAGGTCAATCCGCCGCTACGTTCTCAGGAGGATGTCGACGCCATCAAAGAAGCCATTGCCGACGGGACCATTGATTGCATCGTCACAGACCACGCACCTCATACCAAGGAAGACAAGGAAGTGGGATTTGACGGCGCCCCTTTTGGCTTGATCGGCCTGGAAACTTCATTGGGCTTGACGGTCACCGAATTGGTCAAACCGGGAATCATTGACTTGGCCCAAATGGTTGATAGAATGTCTACATCTCCCGCGCGCATCGTGGGGCTGAGTCATAAAGGGACAATCAAGCCGGGATTTGATGCCGACATTACGATCATAGACCCGGATAAAGAATGGACAGTCACCCAGGATGGCTTCGTATCCAAAAGCAAGAACTCTCCTTTTATCGGACGGAAACTCCACTCAAGGGTCGAGTACACCATCTGCGGTGGCAAAGTCGTGTACCGGCACCCCTAAAAATATGCGCCTATAGCCTAATGGATAGGGCAGCAGCCTCCGGAGCTGCTGGTGCAGGTTCGAATCCCGCTAGGCGCGTTATTTTAATAATGTTAATGCTTAGCAACTCATCGGGTCCTGTCTTCGGGAATCCTCATGTCGTCCTCGGGTTTAAAAGCACCCTCCGGGCGCCATGGGCGATGCCCCTCC
>CAZKUL010000144.1:0-6107 GCA_964555945.1 uncultured Planctomycetales bacterium | reverse complement strand
CCCATATTTCCAACCTGTAAAACGTCCATCCTTAAATGTAAGAAAATAGTTCTACTGTTATCTTTATTTCTAATGATAATGCGATACCCTTCATTACTTGAAGAGCTCCACGTAGAAATTAAATTATCGACTTTCTCTATAGTATTTACTCGTACTCTAACAGTTAAACTTGTCCGCTGTTCTTCCAGGGTATCAGGATATTGTCCCTTAATAGGGACTGCTCTAACATGGACCGACCCAGTAGAGTCTTGAATTTCGTTTGTCACACTGTCCGTTTCTTCGCGTTCGAATTTATGGGTTTCCATAAATGCCGTCGGAATGTTATCTAGATCCATAGTGGGAAAGGCTGGATTTTCTCTGACCCGGTCTTCAAAAAGAGCATATTCGTTTCTTCCCGGGTATGCTCTTCTAAATGCTTCCAATTCACTTTCAATTAAGGCCTCTTTTGCTATTTCCTTAATTTCAGTTTCTATCGTCTCTGACAAAACAATACGTGTGAGCGATTCAAAAGCATAACGCCTAGGCCATTCCTCCCCAGTTTTTAAGACATCCTTCAACGCTCGAGCCAAATCCTCCGTTACCAGTCTTGGTGAAAGTAAAACTAGCGGTATTATTTTTCTAACAAAACCGGGTTGAAGTTCGCTATCATTAATTTCTAATAAAATTCTTTTTAATACTTGCGATGCGATAATGCGTCTCTCCCCTTTTAGATTTTCTATTTCATAGAAAACAGTTGGATCTTCTTTTTCTATTCTGGAAAAAAAAGCTGCGACTTCATCTTTATATTTTTCTGAAAGGCCGGCAGTTTGTGCCACTTCCGTTTCACTATTTCCTTGTTCAGTCCCACCTGTATGGTTTCTTCTAATTCCTCCTGTCGCACTCCCTTGAGGGAACAAAGATTCTCCCTCAACCCCTAAAGCAACACGTATCTTTGTAACAACACCATCCGCAAAAAAGCCGGATCTAGCTTTCAAACTTTCAAATTTACTTCGAGCTTGATCGAGAATGGGGTCTGGTTCCATTCTTTTCCAAAAAGAAACTTCAATGGATTGACGGTATTGCTCACGGCCCTCTTCAGTTGTAATACCTGGCCATGCGCCCCAACACCAGAATTCCTGCCAAAAAGTTCCTTGTTTCATAGCGATAGCATAAGAATTCGTTCTTTCGTTAAGATGAAATTCGGCATCGACCCGACTTTTAAACTCTTCGACTTTCGTATAAAAAGCTATAAATAAACGCTGCAATAATATTGTAGATTCATCTTCTAGTTCCTCATGTAGTAATCTATGCATATACTCATGTGCTAGCACGTTACGGAGTGTACTATCCGAATGATTAATTACTGTGCTCTCGGGGATAAGCATATGATTGGGAGTAATTCTGTAAATACGATTAAATTCTAATAGACCACTATCTGTTGACGTATGCATCAATTCTTGATATAAGCGCGGTTCCATTTGTTCAAGGACCAACAAAAATCTATCATAGCTTAAAATATCTATGGGAGACATGTTAGAAGGGACATTCATTCCTAAAGTTTCGACCTCTGAATCAAACAACAAACCACTTGATTCCATTGCTCTTATTATTTTATCAGGAACAATATACAGTCCTTTTTGCACTTCAAGGCCCAAAGCAGGTACATCCGTTATTCTCTGTGCTCGATCATGAGAACCTGCAACATTTAATGACGCATCAACAATCGACATCGCCTGGTCATTCGTTCCTTCAAGATTGATTGTACTTTGTTCTGTCAGAATTGGGCTAATGGAAGCAGCATCAAATCCCCCAGAGAAATATTTCCTGGGAATGATCTTTTGCGTTATCGTATCCTTTTCCTCTTTGATATAGTTATACGCCCCCTTCTTAAAAGCCTGTAAATACCGTTCATAAATCCTTTGCTTTTCTTGCGGGTCATTAATATTAACCCCAGCGATTTTGTTTTTGTTCTCGTACACCTGAGATAATATGCTGTCTTTAATTTTTTTCTTGTACCAGGTGGCAAGAATGAGTGAGTTATAGACTTGGCGTAGTGGGGAGAAATTTTTATCTTCGTTGACTTCTTTAGTTAATTCTGGAATGACTACCTCACGGACAATCTGAGATCCAAGGGTGCTTATACCCCCCCACATCAGCGACGACGAATACTTATTATTTTTCTCTAATGCCAAATAATCTTGCTCAAGCATTACCCTTAATTTACTTTCAACAACATACGCCGTCCCTGCATTGGCGTTTTCATAAACAACCGCTTTCTCCGGGACTATCCAAACTTTGTTGAATGTACTCACAGGAATACTTGTCGTCCCAAATTTCTTAGTTGCTTCTTCATATACACGCTTCCAAAATTTCTTACCAATTCTCCCTTCCGGATAGATAAGGCTGGCCGTTATCTGCTTGAGCATATAATCTTCGGCCAACAAGTCCCTGCCCATGCCTGTCTGACCAAAGGCTTGCGGGATGATACGATTTTTCTCATAAGGACTTAAATTAACCCAGAGGTCTTTCTCGGGTACAGTTAATGAAGCCATGAAATACTTAATCAACTTACTGGTTTCATCTTTAAGGGCTTGGCTGGACTCTTGGGAATCCCCTTTATCCAAGATAAAATCAAACCGGAAAGGATTATCAGGATAGACTTTGATACCTTTAAGTATTGGCGGGTTAAAAGCAGGGCTTAATTGGACCATCACACCAGGGCTAGGTAAAGCATAGTCCTGCGCTTGAACGGCCCCCACAGGCCCAATTGTATTGATAAAAAAGGCAAAAATTAGCCCTAGGGCTATAAATTTTAAATTCTTTATAGTCTTTAACATAATACTGGAACTATACCACATTTTTAGTCTGCTTTGCCAGCATCAGGGCTGTTCTGTTCCCCCATAATCAAATATTTGGGCAATTACTATGATTTGTAATAGGATGCCCTTCTAATCCCTGTTCAAAATTAACCCGGAGGCCACTATGTCCACAAACATCAAAATCCTTACCCCCACCGAAATCAAATCCTTTGACCTGCCCCCATCCATGAACGCCATGGACCGCAAACAATTATTCCGTACAAACAAGTCTTCTGCCGATATCGTAGCTTCTTTCCGTTCAGTCACCAATAAAGTCTGTTTTATTGTGCAGCTTGGTTATTTCAAGGCCACACATAAATTCTTCAAAGCCGAAAATTTTCGCCAAAGCGAAATAGACTTTGTATGCGCTGACCTTGCAGCCAATGCTGATTATGTCCATTTGCAAGATTATGATGCCACGACCCTCGAAAGGCATCAGCGCGTCATCCTTGATCTTCTTGGGTACTCTAAATTTTTTGAACAGACCAAGGAGCTTCTTTTCAAGGAAGCCCTAAGCCTTTGCGCCGGCCAGATTAAACCTAAAGAGATTCTTAAAAAGCTCATTGATTTCCTAAAAAATAACAAAATTGAAGTTCCAAGCTATTTTATCTTAGCGCAGATTATTACCAGGGCTTTAAATGAACATGAAGACAGCCTTGTAGCGACTTTGGAAGAAGCCCTGACTCCCAAGGACAGGCGTCTGCTTGATACGCTCATGCAATGCTATAACCCTAACTTAAAATCACTGGATTATAAGCTGACGGACCTGAAGAAATTCTATCATTCCCTACGCCCTCGGAAAATTAAAGGCAATATTGAAAATCTCATTGTCTTTAAGGAATTATACGAAGAACTTGGCCACGTCATTGCTCTTTTAGGGCTAAATGTCATGACCGTCCAATATTATGCCGAGCTTGTCACCAAATCAACCATGTTCCAAATGTTCCAACGCCAAAGAAACAGACACCTGCTACTGATCTGTTTTATTATGCATCGATATTATTCCCTTACCGATCTATTGGTCGAAGCCATGATCCTATCAGCCCAAAGCGCTCAAAATACAGCGCTAAAAGATCAAAACGAATTCTTTATCAAGGAACATGCAAAAAGAAACACCATCATCAAACGTATTTTGGAACAAACCAAAATCTTTACTGTAAACCAAAGCGACTTAGAGGATATTCTATTCAATGAAACCCTCACATTTGAAAAAAGAATTAAAGCAATGCAAGCCCTGGTTATCAAACAACGGGAATCTAAAAAAATCTCCATCATTGATGAAGTAAACAAAAATGAAGCAGATTTACTGCGTTTAAAAGAAGATCACCACTTCACCTTCTTGGAAAAAAACTTCATCCCCCTTCACAACCGTATCTCGGGCATTGTCAAAAATATCTGTTTTGACAAAGCAAGCTCGGATAAGAAGATACTGAGGGCCATTGATTATTTTAAGGCCAAGGATGGGGCCGTGAATAGCGACGCTCCGCTTGATTTCCTAAAGCCAGACGAAAAAGAAGCCGTTATTAACGACAACAAGAAATTCCGATCAGCCCTATACACAAGCCTTTTATTCCTCAAGACAGCGACCGCCATCAAATCCGGCGCTCTTAACTTGCTTTATTCCTACAAACACCGATCCTTCAACAAATCCCTGATTGATGAAAAAGTCTGGGTAAAAAGCAAGGATGATCTAATAGAACGAGCTGGATTGTCTGAATTCAAAGATTTTAACACCGTAATCAATAACATCGGCCGCCAAATCGACACTGGTTTTGAAATCACTAACAGGAATATCCTTGATCAGAAAAATCTTTTTGTTCGTTTCGGCCCCAACAATTCCCTCATTGTAAAAACACCCCCAATAAAGGAAAAAGAAATCTCTGATGAACAGGTCGCAGAATTATTTCCCCAAGACAGGTTCGTAACCCTCTATGAAATCCTTTCATCGGTCAATAACGCCGTCCCCTTTGCGGACTGCTTTGAGCATTTAAAAATCAAAAGCCATCTGGAAAGGCCGGACAATAAAATAATCTTCGCCGGTATTATGGGTTTAGGATGTAATCTTGGAATCGGGAAAATAGCACGAATTTCCAACTATATCAGGCAAAATACTCTTGAAAGCACAGTTAACTGGCGCTTTAGCGAAGAAAACATTAATAACGCCAATAATATGGTTGTTGGGGTGATCAACAAGCTAAGTCTCCCCCGCTTGTATCAAAAGAATCCTGAAATAGTCCACACGAGCAGTGACGGGCAAAAATTCGGTGTAGCAGTTGATTCTATTCACGCTCATCGTTCATACAAATATTTCGGTCAGGGCTTTGGTTTAACTGACTATTCCTTCAATAATGAAAAACATGTCGTCTTTGATTCAGAAACAATCACCTCTTCTATAAGAGAAGCAACCTATGTCATGGACGGCTTAAATAATCCTGAGATCGAAGATAGTGACATGCATTCCACCGATACCCATGGATTTACAGAAATTGTCTTTGGTGGCATACACTTTATGAAGAAAATATTTGCGCCTAGGATCAAGGATTTCCGTAAACAGCGGTTATATTCCATTAAGCCACGCTTGCTTTACAAAAACCTTGGGTATAAAATACTGCCCGACAACAAGATTGATACAAAGTCCATTGAGGATCAATGGGACAATATCTTGCGGCTTATGGCAACCATCAAGCTCAAGCATGCTAAAGCTTCCAAATTATTCCCAAGGCTTAGTAGCTATTCACGGCAGCATCCACTGTATAGGGCCATAAAGAATTTTGGAAAGCTTATTAAGACGATATTTCTGTTAAGGTATATCGACAGCGTTGAGTTGCGCCAGGACATTGAGAAACAGCTTAACAAAACTGAAAGCATTCATAAATTAGCCAAAGCCGTGTTTTTTGGTAGCAACCAAGAATTCCAACAGGCAGATAAAGAAGACCATGTCAGGGCCAACGGCTGCAAGCGGCTTATTGAAAATGTCATTATCTGCTGGAATTACTTGTACCTATCTGACCTGATCCACAGGACAGAATCTTTGACTGAAAGAGAACGCATAATAAACATCATTAAAAACGGCTCCATTGTGGTTTGGCAGCATATAAACCTATCAGGTGAGTATAATTTCTCGGATGATGTGCTTAAAAATTCGTTTAATTTCTCACTTCCAAAATTAATGGCATTGGAAGTGGCTTAAATTGGGAAGGGGTTTTTAAGCTAAATGGCTGGGAATAAATGGGTTGATTAAAATCCTATGGTGATTTAGTCCTCTACATG
>CAZKUL010000143.1:0-6480 GCA_964555945.1 uncultured Planctomycetales bacterium | reverse complement strand
AAGCTGGGCCATGCCTTGGAATGGCTGATGGTGCCCTTCATTCTTGTCTTTTTCAGCGCGCTGCCGGCCCTCCACGCCCAGACCCGTCTGATGTTAGGGAATTATTTGGAATTCTGGGTCACAGACAAACACCGAACAAAGGGATGAATATGTGTTTTTGTCCAATCCTTTGCATGGGATCATTATGATTCAACCTGTGCGTAGAGACGCCATTTATGGCGTCTCAATGCCATTTGTAAGAGACGCCATAAATGGCGTCTCTACGAAACAAGCCTATGTCTTTAGAACAATTTGAAAACTTTAGCTGTCCCTATTGCGGTGAGACCAATGATCTGTCCATTGATCTCAGCGGAGGCCAATCCCAAGAATTTGTGGTGGATTGCGAGGTTTGCTGTGCGCCTATCTTGGTACGATTAAAGCTGCGAGGTGAGAGCGTAGTTTCTATTGAAGTGCAGAGAGAAAATGATTGATTTATTTGAACATGGATCCCCGCTTTCGCGGGGATGACAACAAGGATCTACCAATCCACGGGAAAGTAGTCTTTGAGAAATTTACCGCACCAATGGGTGCCGGTGAGGATGCCATGAAAAAAGGGGTCGCACACGCGGGCCGCACCATCCACGATATCTAAGGGTGGCTGAAAATCGTGGTTTTCTTGTTTGCGCGTCGAGAGCGCAATAGGGTCCTCGTCGGTGACCCACCCCGTATCAATCGCATTCATATAAATGCCATATTTTTCCAAATCACGTGCTGAGGTGTGGGTCAGCATATTCAAGGCGGCTTTGGCCATATTGGTGTGCGGATGGCGGTCGGTCTTTGTAAAACGATGGAACTTCCCCTCCATGGCAGAAACATTGACAATGTGTTTTCGCCCCGTATTTTCCCTTTTCATCATGGTACAAAGTTTATTACATAAGACAAATGGCGCAATCGCATTGACGAGCTGAAGTTCTATCATCTCAGCTGTGGGGATCTCGCCCAGTCCCAGCCTCCAGCTGTTCATGGCCCTCATATCCACTTGCTGCAGGTCCGCGTCCAGTTTTCCTTGAGGAAAAAATTGCTGCACTTGCAGGGCGTGGTCGTGCGTGTAGGGAATTTGGGAAAGTTTGGCAGAGGCGCTTAAGCCGATGCCGGGCATGGTACCGTCCCAGGACAACTCTAACTTTGCTATGTCAGAACTCCTCCTAACCCCCTCTTTATGAAAAAGAGGGGGAACGGTATTGGCTTTACAGGATTCGAAACGTTCTAGGAGGGGTTGAACAGGTATTGGTAAATCTTTAATGCCGACCGACTCTTGAGCCATCAGGTGCGCATAAAAACCTGGGGGACGGCGGACGGTTTGGGCGGCATTATTGACAAGGATGTCCAAACGGGAATATTTTTGTTCAATATAATTGCAAAAAAGCTCAACGCTCGGCGTATGTCTTAGGTCCAATCCATAAACATCCAGTCGCTGACTCCATTGTTGAAAATCAGCTTCACGGCTGTAACGCAGCGCCGCATCCACGGGAAAACGGGTAGTGGCAATGACATGGGCGCCCGCGCGCAACATCATCAAGGACGATTGATAACCGATCTTAAGACGGGCGCCGGTAATCAAGGCGACCTGGCCTTCTAAGGAAGCGGTCTGAAACCTTTTGGCATAATTAAATTCAGCACACGCGGGACACATGGCATCATAAAAGAAATGCACCTTGGTAAAAAGCGCTTTGCAGATATAGCAGGCACGCGGATTGACTAACTCTTGTTCCTGGAAGGCTTGGGATTGATCCGCATGTAAAATAATCTTGGGGGCCGTAAATACAGATTTTTCGCGTGCCGAGCGGATGCCGGTCGCCCTACGGAGTTTTCGCTCATGGTCATCAATCCTCTGTTTCTTAAGCCGGATCCTGTCTTTTTTCCTTTTGCGGATTTCATCGCGGTCAGGACGGGAAATCTCTCCCGCCGCCTTGAGGATGGCGATCCTTTGTTCTTTAGACAGGTGGGCCAACTCAACGCTGTTCTTGACCAAATCATCAAGCAAGTTGATGCATTGCTGGATTTCTTCCTGTGAGTATTTCGCGTCTATGATTTTATTCATGAGGATAATAAACCTTCATATGGCTCATGAGCGTTACGACATCCACCTGGCCCAAAGCAGAAGGTTTATTAAGAAAAGTGTAGGTGTACAGGCTTCCGGCAGCTGGCAGGACCAGACGGGAAATGGCTCCGATCGGTCCCAAGGACATGGTGATCAAGGGATGTTGACGATGGCGGTGGGTAAAAGCAATCATCGTCATCACATCCTCATAGGAGGACGCGTGGGCCGCGATTTTCACAATATCGGCCCTGGTGCTCAGTGATTTCTTAAATATAGATTCCAAATGAAGAGGCATCGACTTTAAATAGTGGCTCGAGACAATCACCTTCTTTTTAAGCCTGCGGGCCTCTGCGACCACTTGTCTTAATAGAGGCGAGCTAAGTTCAATATCAATCATGTCCACCAAAGGCAAAGCTGCCTTAATCATTTCCCATTTTTTAGTGTCGGAGAAAATCTTTCGCGCCCCTTCATCCTTCTGATTGCGCAGTGTTAGCAATAACGGGGTTTTCAAGAGTCTACGGTGTTTGATTTGGGTGAGGATATACGAAGGGTCTAATTTCTTAAATAAATCAACGCGCACTTCCAGCAAGCCAACATCCAAAGGTTTGATTTGGGAATTGGATTCTTGGTCGGTAATGACTAATGCGATGCGAGAGTTAATGTTTGACATCTATGCTGTTCGAATATGAATCGGGCGGACACAAGGTCCGCCCCTACGTAACCATTTATTTATGAGTCGATAAACAGCTGTTATATTATGTTTTCGGCACATTAAGGGATTTTCCGCCAAAAGTTTGCGAGGCTTTAGGATAAAAATTTTCCAAATAAAGAGAATCTTTAGAAAATTTTTATCCTAAACCGAAGCAAACGGCGGAAATATCCCGTGCCGAAAACATAATATAATAGCTGTTTATCGAGAACGACACTAAATAGTGGCTTCTGCTTCCTTGGCCGCCATGTCCAGGAAGGACTTGATACGGCGGGAACGTGTCGGATGGCGCAATTTGCGCAGGGCCTTGGATTCAATCTGGCGCACACGCTCGCGGGTGACGTTAAACTCCGCCCCCACCTCTTCCAAGGTGCGGCTGGTCCCATCCATGATCCCGAAACGCAATTCCAAAATCTTACGTTCGCGGTCATCCAAGGTCGAAAGCACAGAGGTGATCTCTTCCTTGAGCATGGAATGCAAGGTGGCATTGGCCGGAGAAACGGCCTTTTTATCTTCAATGAAATCTCCGAAATGCGTGTCCCCCTCATCACCAATGGGTGTCTGCAGGGAAATCGGCACCTGGGAGATCTTTAAGATCTCTTTGACCTTGGTCACCGGCAGGCGCATTTCCTTGGCGATTTCCTGGGCCGAGGGTTCACGGCCATATTCCTGGACGAACACACGCGAGACACGGATGATCTTGTTGATAGTCTCGGTCATGTGCACCGGGATGCGGATGGTGCGCGCCTGGTCCGCGATGGAACGCGTGATGGCCTGGCGGATCCACCAGGTGGCATAGGTGGAGAATTTATAACCGCGCTTGTATTCGAATTTCTCAACGGCACGGATCAGGCCCATGTTGCCCTCCTGGATCAGGTCCAAAAAGGACAGGCCGCGGTTGATATATTTTTTAGCGATGGAGACAACCAGGCGCAAGTTGGCCTCGACCAATAATTTCTTGGCCTTGTTAAACCGTGACTGGCGGGTCTTGATCTCGCGCAACTGCTCTTTGACTTTTTCCACCGGTTCGCCCAATTCTTTTTCCAAGGCGACCAATTGCCGTTTGAACTCCGCCGCATTGGCAGGCAATTTCTTGACCTTCAGGTGCTTTTCCACCCGTTCAATGTTGGTGATCAAATCAGAGATCTTGATGACAATTTCTTCATTGATCGTCGATGTGAGTTTGAATTCCGCAATGGACTTGGCGGAAATATCTGAACCGACCCGCGTATGGCGGACATGCTCGAGGATCTTGGCCAAATCCTTCATCAGGCGGCCGCGGCGTTCCAACTCGTCTTTGATTACGTCCTCTGCGTTGATCTCATCGCGCAAAACCTGGTTGATGATGGACAAGGCCTCTTTGCGGGCATAATAGGTCTTAAACAGCGACTCCGCGAAACGCAACTCTGCCTCTTCGATACGTTTGGCCAGGGCAATCTCTTCTTCACGCGTCAACAGTGGGATCGAACCCATCTGCTTTAAGTACATTTTGACAGGGTCATCCAGAGGAATAAACTTGTCGGAATAGACATCGTCTTCCTTGTTCTCCTCGCGCAGGCGGCGCACTTGCTGCTCGCGGCTTTCTTCGACAGCTTCCTCGGCGATGACAGGCGTTTCCTCACCGGAATCAACGACCTTGATGTCCTGTCCGTCAAGAACATCAAAGACCTGGTCGATGTCTTCCGAGGAATCAATCGCGTCGGACAAGGTTTCGTTGACGTCCTCATAGGTCAAAAAGCCCTTCTTTTTGCCGAGCGTCACCAACTTGTCCAAATCGCCTTGTAAATCCTTTTGTGGATCTTTTTCTTTGACTGGTTCTTTCATTTTGTTTCACCCCCACCAAAGGCCCTGTTACTTTGGATTCGTTAGGTTTTATTGAAAACCGCCCCCATCGAGGGGGAGGAAAAAATCTCTTAGTAGAGACGCCATTAATGGCGTCTCTACGTTTTAAGCAGCTGATTAAATTGTTCCCGCAGTTGGTCTAATTTCTCTATATCCTGCAAAGCCTCGGCCTCTCGCATGGCTTCTAATATTTGGCCCCTGGCCTTTTTTTGTTTTTCCTTTTGTATTCTTCCGATGCAATCCAGGAACACCCTGGAGGGATCGGTCAATTTTCCTTCTTCAAGACTGATAAGCCTGGTGACCAAACTTTGTGTGGCCTCATCATTCAAACATACCAGCAAGTCACTGGCGGACCAATCACTTTTTTCCACGGACAAGGCCCAAATTTGATCCACCACCTGACGCAAGGCTCCATCAGAAAAATCATCTGGGCCAATTTTCTCCCTTGCGGCCGTGACCCACGCAGGGTCCTTTAAAAACAACGCTAATAACAATTCCTGTCCTACCACCGCAACACCTGATGTTGGGGTGTTTTCCTTACGGTCATTCCTCAACACCGGCTGTTGAGTAGGTTTGAGTAAGACGGATTCAGGGACATTTAGCTTTTTTGCCAGGGCCTTGGTCAATTCGTATCTGGCCACGTCACTTTTAAACCGTGCAATCGTACTGAGCAATTCTTGGGCCATCTTTGACTTGCCTTCGATCGTTTTGGCGTCGTATTGACCCTCAAGCCAATTGAACTTAAAATCTAAAATCGATTGCGCCCCTTCGATGCGCGTTGTAAAGGCCGCAAGACCCTCTTTACGGATAAAAGAATCCGGGTCCGCGTCTTGGGCCAATGTAGCCACGCGTACATCCATCTCTTCGTCAATAAGCAAATCAAGACTGCGGACAATGGCTGATTGGCCTGCGGCATCCGTATCAAAGAGCATCACTACATTATGCGTATAACGGCGTATCAACCTGATTTGGTCGATCGTCAACGCCGTACCTAAAGAAGCCGCAATGTTCTCGACCCCATGGATATAAGGCATCACCATATCCATGTAGCCTTCCACCACAATGATCTGGTCTAGTTTTCCAACCAAAGCCTTGGTCATCTGCAATCCAAAGAGATGCTGGCCCTTGGTGTAAACAGCCGTTTCAGGCGAGTTGATATACTTAGCACCGTCAGATTCCTGCATGGCGCGGGCGCCAAAAGCCACACACCGGCCTTGGACATCAAGGATCGGAAATACAATGCGGTTTCGGAAGCGATCGTAATAGCCGCTTTTTCCCTCGCGGGCAATGATCAATCCTGCTTTCAGCATCAGCTCTTCGCTGACACCTTTGGTTCTCAAATATTTTAAAAGAGCGTCCCACTCATTGGGCGCGAAGCCCAATTGAAATTTTTTGACCGTCTCTAAATTAATGCCGCGACCCTTAAGATACTCCCGGGCGGCTTGTGCGTCACCTTCACGGCTTGCTAAGAGTATATCATGAAAAAAAATTGCTGCCAGGCCGTTGACCTTCAATATCTCCTCGCGCAGCTGCCGCGAAGGGTTGAGGGTGGCCGATTCCTCGTCGGGAATGACCACACCGGCTTTGTTGGCCAAAAACCGCACGGCTTCAGGAAATTCTAAATGTTCCTGGCGCATGAGAAAGCCAACGACGTTCCCGCCCACCCCGCATCCGAAGCAATGAAATATCTGCTTGTCCGGATTGACCACAAAGGAAGGCGTTTTTTCATGATGAAACGGACAAAGAGCTTTAAAATTACGGCCGGCCTTTTTTAAAGCCGTATAATTGCCGATCAGTTCAACAATATCGCTGCGTTCAATGACCTGATTGATGACATCATTGGGGATCA
>CAZKUL010000142.1:0-6673 GCA_964555945.1 uncultured Planctomycetales bacterium | reverse complement strand
TGCAGAATTCTCTCATTCCTTGAGCTCAGCTCCGCCTTAATCATTGCTGCGTCTGAACCCGCTTGAACTTTTTGTCTATATGCTTCAACTGCATCTATGATCTGCTGGGCGACTGGATGAATTGTTGGACTAGATGATAGACTTTGAAGATTACTACCAACTCCAAGCGCCTCTCTCATTTGATGAAGTAACTGTGCGAACAAAGCACTCTCCCTTAACTTTTCATTCTTACCGCGGGACGTGGCAACCATGGCTGAACTCGCATCTATTTTTCCTGCTAACCATTCTTTAAAAGAATTCTCATTTATCGCTTCGGGTTTTATAGCGTGAAAATCGACTCCTCGAATTTTGTTTGTAATATTTTCAACAGAATCAAATCCTGTAGCTCGAGCCAGCGCATTGAAATCCTCTGCCATGTCCCTGAAATGAAAAGTAGAAAGCTTCATTTGCAAATTTGTCATTAAAATTCTTTTCCTCATTTCATCTTCTTGTAATCCTTTAATAAGATCAATTTTATCATCAACATCAATGAGATATAATTTGCCATCAAGAACTGCATAGTTATGAGGTTTCGGATCTGCATCAAAAACTCCTCTTTGACTAATCATCATTTTCTGTAATTGAAAATATTGTTCTAACAAATTCCTCTTATCAGGGGAATAATTCTCTAATAAATTATTTAAAACTTCATCAGCCATCCTTTGAATAATGATATGTTTACCATTTACCACAGCCCTGATAAATGGAAGAGCCACCCCACTCAAATTTTGTTGCACCAATGCTGTCGATTCATTAAGTTCTGCTGATTCAACCCTTGGAACTTTCACAACCACACCTAAACTTTTATATTCAGTGACATCGTATTGACTATTTCTATTGTTTATTTCATTACCTTGAAATTTAATGATTTCCTTATAAAACTCTTCCGCAGATGAATCAGCGCTAATCAACATAGCAGGATTTAGACTTGGCCTTGAACCAATACGGGAAAAAATTTGAGCCTGATTTTCATCTGGTGTAAAACCTTTAGCTTCTTGGCCTATTGTAATCGTCAAGGGCTGGCTTGTGACGTGCACATCTCGCGCGTATCCCGGGACATGAATCCTATCTACGGATGTGAATTCCAAAGAAATTCTCCGAGAATCTTTTGGATCTACTGTCATCGATGTGATTTTAGCTGGGTGATTGGCATGGTCCACTTCAATAGGTGTCCCCGCGACGTCTTTTATCCACGTAAAATAATATGTTCCAGTTTCAAGCGGAAGATAAGCTATGTGTTTAGGATTCTTGCTGGCTTCTTCTGAAAGATTATGCGTTTTCCAAAGATAAATAGCATAAGGTAAGCCCATTGATGCTACTAGAACAACAGGTACGGCGGCTAAGACCAGCGTTCTTAGTCTGTCTGCCCTCATTGCAGCGTCATTGACTGGCCTTAATTCGTGTTGGGATGGGCCAATAGCACCAATATTCCTTTCTGGATTGATTGTAATCGTAGCTTTGTCCAACGTATTCTCGCCCAAACTAAGAGCAGCAGAATCTACGCCTCTTCTAACCAAGGTTCTTGAGGTCATAATGACAACTTCTCCAACAGGAATATTCCCTCGTTGGTAATATTGGGCCCCGCGTAATCCCTGCCATCCCCCCGAAAAATATTTCCTTGGAATCTCTTCGTTGGTATATCTGTCCATGTCTTCTTTGATGTAATTAAAGACACCTTTTTTAAAGGCCTTCAAATAGCGCTGGTAGATGAGTGTGTTAGCTTTTGGGTCCTGGTCAACACCTTTGACCTTCGCCTTGTCAGCGTAGACTTTGCCCAGCAGGGATTCTTTTAGTGCCGTCTTATACCAGGTCGCCAGGATCATGCCGCTGTACATCTGGCGCAGATTCGCAAAATTTCTGCCCTCGTTAACTTCTTTCTCTAACTCTGGAAGGATGACCTCGCGGATGACTTGGGAGGCGATGGTGTGGGTAGATGGTGAGGCGTTAAGGGTGTTTCCCTGGGGTGCTTTCACATTCAGAGGTTGAGTGGCTTGGCAGCCTGCTTGGGGACACGTTCTCTGTAATTCTGACTTGAACATGTCCCCTGGTTGGCCAAGGGGTATAGCTGAATGTTTTTGGAGAGAAAGGTAATCTTCTTCCAACATCACTTTCAAATGGCTTTTGAGGATGTAGGCGGTGTTGCCGCTTTCGTAGACGATGGCCTGGTCTGGGACGATCCAGACTTTATTAAACGTGTTCACGGGGATGTTGGTCGTATGGTATTCGCTCCAGGCACGGGCATAAATCTTGGTCCAGAATTTCTTGCCCAGACTATCTTCAGGATAGATGAGGCTCGAGGTGATCTGCTTGAGCATGTAATCTTCAGCCAGAAGGTCACGGCCCATTTCCGTTTTGCCGAAATCATCCTTGATGATACGGTTGTTCTCATAAGGCGAAAGGTTGACCCACTGGTCTTCATCAGGGATGGTCAAGGAGGCCAGGAAATATTTGACCAGCTTTGTGTATTCCTCTTTCTTTTGTTCATTATCCAGTTCCAGATCACCGCGATGAATAAGAAAATCAAACTGCAAGGCATTGTCCGGATGAATGGTAATACCTTGAAGATGGGCAGGTGTAAATTCAGAGCTTAAATGGATCATCACCCCCGGTTGAGGCAAATGCAGCGCCAAATCGACTGTCCCTTGGGCATAGGCCGGAGACTTGACAGACGTAATGACAAAAACTATTAAAATGACTATGGCAATAGTCTGGTGAATTTTTTTGAGCATGGTTCTTCCTTAACTTTAAATTACTATATGCAAGTATGCCATATTTTTGAAAAAAAACAAGTTGGGCAGGTTGAGAATTAAGGTAATTGTTTATCGTCATTGCGAGCGTAGCGAAGCAATCTCTAAAAGAATTTCCGCCGGAGGCGGATCCGCCTATGGCGGAGATTTATATTGGGATTGCTTCGTCGCTTCGCTTCTCGCAATGACGAGGAGCTAAACATTATCCAATTAAGTCGGATAAATGAATTGGATCGGGGTTTGGACATCCGGATGGAGGCTTTTGTGCACCGGGCAGCTGAGGGCGGCGGCTTCCAGAAGTTTGCGCTTATCGGCAGGGATCCCCTGGGCCATATGAAGGCTGACCGTGATAGTGCCAATACGGCGTTCAGGAGATGTGATCATTTCCTTGCTGACTTCGACCTTGGTGCCTTTGAAATCAATATTGTGATGGGCGGCAGCAATGCCCATGACCGTCATCATGCAGGAACCAAGTGCGGCAGCCACTAAATCTGTGGGGGAAAACGCCTCGCCTTTGCCCATGTTGTCCTTGGGTGCATCGGTATTAATAACGCTTCCTGAGGGTTCATGCCTTAATGTGCAGCGCAGTTGGCCTTAGTAGATGATGTTAGTTTTGACCATTTTTCCCCCTTCTAAACCCTTCCCGCATCAGCACAGCTTTACGAATTAAAAGCAATTGGGCCTTTGGGGGAGGGAATTAATTAATCGGCTCGGTAAGAATGCCTTTTTGGATGTATAGCGGTCTTATAAAACTTCTCAATGTGGGTAGATGCATGGCATAAATAATAGCTGCTATGATACAGATGATACCACCGCCTAGCAAGGTATTGTTAGCGCCAATCTTTGCGGCTAGAACCCCGGAAAATAAGCTGCCGAAAGGTGAGAGTCCCATAAAAGCCATGGTATAAAAACTCATCACACGGCCCCGCTTGTCTTCTTCAACGATCGTCTGTAAGATGATATTGCTGGAGGCCATCTGTACCATGAGGCCGAATCCAGTGAATAATAAAATGGGCATGGCAATCACCAATATATCGGTGCATGAAAAAACAAGGATTCCCAAGCCAAAAAGACCCGCCGTATAGGCAATGACCCTGCTTAAACCTAGTACATTCTTGCGCCCGGCTAGATAAATAGCCCCTGTCAGCGCCCCTAAGCCTGAAGCGGCCATCAATAATCCCAAAGTCCTTGAGCCACCGTGAAATATGTCCCTGGCAAAAACCGGCATTAACGCCTGTAGACCCCCTGCAACAAAGCTTGCCACCGAAAGTAATATCAAAATCGTGCGGATGGGCATGAAATTATAAGCATAAGAAAATCCTTCCCTCAACTGGATCATCACCGAATTCTTATGCCGGTCAGACCTCTCCCAACACGGCAACTTCATTAGTACTAAAGAGAGCAACACCGCAATATAACTCAACGCATTAAGAAGAAAGCAGGTGCCCTCTCCAAATAAGGCGATCAACACACCGCCGATGGACGGACCTATCAATCCCGCAGCATTGACCATGGAAGAATTGAGCGCGATGGCATTGCTCAAGTCCTCCTTGTCATTAAGCATATCAATCGTAAATGACTGGCGCACCGGGATGTCAAATGCATTCACCGCCCCTAAAAAGAAACTCAACAGGAGAATATGCCATACCGTGATCGTGTGCGTCACATAAAGAACGTAAAGGACAACAGCCTGCAGCATGGCCAGGGATTGGGTGATAATTAAAAGGCGGTGGCGATGATGGCGGTCGGCAATAACACCAGCCAAAGGGGCGAGCAGAAAGGTGGATATTTGGCTTGAGAAACCTGTTAATCCCAATAAGAACACGGAGTCGGTCATACGATAAACCAGCCACGAGATGGCAATCTGCTGCATTCGTGTCCCAATGAGAGAAATGCCCTGACCGCCAAAGAAAAGCCGGTAATTTTGATGGCGCAAAGCGCGAAAAACTGTTTTAATGTTCATAATTAAATCACAATAGCACACCAACCAATTATGCCAAGCAAAATCTCAACTCAGCACTTCGCTGCCGCCCTCAAAATACCGGATATCCGCTTTTGGATTGGTTCTGTCGGATTTTTTACCTTAGGCAGCCGGGCGTTGGCGGTGGTCATTGGTTTTCAGGTTTATAAAATCACCCACAGTGCCATGGCCCTTGGGTGGCTTGGGCTGATAGAGGCCATTCCGGCGTTGTCCCTAGTATTGATAGGCGGTTATGTGGCTGACCATTTTAACCGCCGGAAGGTCCTTTTAATGACCCGGGGCTCGTCTTGTCTTTGCGCCTTGGGCTTAGCCGCTTTATCCCTACACAACTATGCCCATTCCCTGATCGGTCTCTATGCTTTCATCTTCGTCGGTGGTATCGCCCGCGGTTTTGCAGACCCGGCGAACACGGCTTTTGAGGCCCAGGTTGTGCCCAAGACCATCACCGTCAGCGGCTCCTCCTGGATTGCGAGTGTCTGGGTGGGATGCTCTATTGTGGGTCCCGCGATCATCGGCTTTGTGTTTGCAGCCTGGGGAGCTTTGGGTTCTTATCTACTGATCACAGGGTTCTTTAGTCTCTCATGGATATCGACCTTGGCCATAGGCCCCAAACCCCAAGTCATGCCTCAGCAAAAAGAACCCATCCTTAAAAGTATTTCCATGGGCTGGCGCTTCGTGATGAGCCATCAGCCTCTCTGGGGCGGCATGACCCTGGATTTGATTGCCGTGCTCTTTGGAGGGGTCGTCGCCCTTCTGCCCATCTATGCCACGGATATCCTGCATGTCGGGGCCCAGGGTTTGGGGTTGCTTAATGCCGCGACCTCAGTCGGCGCTTTAAGCACCATGCTCTATGCCACCAAACATCCCCCCATTGCCCGCGCCGGACGCAACCTGTTATTTACCGTCGCGGGATTCGGAGTAAGCATCCTTATATTTGGATTTTCTAAAAATTTTCTATTGTCTTTGGCAGCCTTGGCCTTAAGCGGCGTATTTGACGGGATAAGCATGGTCATCCGGCGCTCGATGGTACGCCTCTTATCACCCGATGACATGCGCGGACGGATCTCGGCGGTAAGTTGGGTATTTATTTGCTCTTCAAATGAATTGGGCGCTTTTGAAAGCGGGATGGTGGCGGCCTGGCTCGGGGCCATTCCCTGTGTGGCCTTGGGAGGTGTCGTGACCCTGGCTGTGGTTGGACTCACCGCGTACATCGCCCCGCAACTGCGTCAACTGCGTTTCGATCCACAAACCATGGAACGGGTCTACTAGGTCATTTACCAAAAGAATCGCCCACAAAAGAACCATCAGTTTTCTTTTGAGTGTCTTGCCCTAAAAAAACACCGTCTTTAGCTTTTTTAGAATTATCCTCCGCAAAAGGCACGTTCGTGGAGCTGTCCACCTGCTGTTGATACGTGTCCCCGGAAAAACGATTTTCCGCATTCATGGTTGTATTTTCTCCAGCAAAGGTGCTGTCTGTCTTTTTCTCAACGTTTTCCTGTCCCCAATCTTCGTTAACCATGCTATTTGAAATGTCCCCGACAAAAGAACTATTGATGGGCTTAGGTGGATTGTCTCCCACAAAAGACCCGTCTGTCTTTTGCGCCACTTCATCGGCAAGGGCTTGATGACAAAAAATGACAGGACATAAAATTAAAAATAGGCGCAAAATTGTTTTCATGGCTTCATTAAACCATAAAATACGAGTTAATTCAATACTTCAGGGATGGGATTTGAGAGACCTAACAGCAGCGGTAAATTAGTGATAGGGGAAATCGACTGGATGGAGAAGTTCAATCCCTCAAAATCTTCATGTCTAATGCGCTCAATCATGGCTTGGTCCACCTTCATTTCCACACCTTCGCCTTGCACTCGGGTATCCATGCGCATTTGATCCGCGTTTAAATCA
>CAZKUL010000141.1:0-6689 GCA_964555945.1 uncultured Planctomycetales bacterium | reverse complement strand
TTCCCGTCAGGCCAGCATGATTATTTTTGGCTGGGTTAAGATGATTCCCTACAATATAAGGACATTGTGCCCCCAGGGAATTTCTAGCACAAGCCGTGCTAGTTTTGGATATTCTTTATATTCCAAATAAAAATCACGCATACGCCAAAGATTGTGGGAAGAATAGCCCTCACGACCTTTAAATTCAAACTGCAAATCCTTGGACAACCGCTCAACAACGCTTTGCCCCCAACCATATCTCTTTTGCCGCTCAACAATAGTCTTGCCCAAATCCCAATAAAGCTGAATATGCCCTCGGTTTAATCCCCTATAGGCTCGGATTCTCGCTTGAAGAATTTTAGATTTTATAGTATTCAGGAAAGAAATATAATTTTTCTCAAGATTCATACGGCTCCCGCAAATGATTATTGCAACAACTATCTTTCTACTATATGAGCAATATTAACATTCAAGCCTATCCCCGTCAATCCAATGTCACATTACCTAATTCTGCAACAACCTGTCGCAGAATTGACCTGCCTAAGTGACTATATTTTCTCCGAATCCTTCTCCGAACTTCTCCGTATTTACTCCGTACTTTTCTGGGCCACCAATAAGCAAAAAGGCCAGCTACGTTATTAGCGTAACTGGCCCTTTCGTAAAGATGTAAAACTGCAACTTGGTATGTCTGTGTTGTTAAGAGCGGCATGTCTGTGCTGTTTTAAACAAATATTAAACCATCTTTCTTGCTTATTTCTCATAACTCCTTCTATTTCTTAGAGATATAACGAACCAAATCCACGACACGATTCGAGTAACCCCATTCATTGTCATACCAGGCCATCCGAAAAATCGGAGCTAATGGTATTTTTTATTTCGTTTAAGCAATTTAGTACCAAAGGGTTAATACCATTTGGCATTCTTTCTCATTTTCTATATTGGGACTTTCGTGTCGTGAAAAACGGGACTTTCAGGTCATCAAATTTATTTAAAAAAATCCTTGTCAGCATACCGGTTAGTTTTCATCTTTATATCCCCATTCTCGAAACTGTTTCTGTAATTCGGGGACATCTTTAAAAGCTTTAAAATAAATATACTCCGGAGCCAAATCCGCCCCATTAGGCCAAGCAATCGTTTCCATTTCCTTATCCACGTACAACTGGGCGAATAATTTCTTGTCTTTAAGAGGATTAAAAACCGGTCCGCGCAAGGCATCTGATAAATCAGCGACACCTTGTTTTCCGTCATTAAAGACGACCTGGACTTTATAATCTTGAAGATATTGGGCTTCGGTAATATGTAAGATTACATCTTTTTCCACGCTCTATCCTCTTTGACCGAATTCCAATCTTTCTTAAGAGCAAATTCATCCGCTAATATTCCCATTTTCGGATTATCTTTCATTGCACTATCGACAATCGTGACGCCTATAATTTTCTTATTTTTTAAATCACGCCGGATAATGATTCCATTATCCAGCATTTCCCCAATTGTTTCTTGCGAATTACCTTTGCTAATATAAAGTACGTCGGCATCTTTATCATAAGAGACTCTTAACTGATCAATTTTTCGTCTAGCCATAAGATCTCTTGTTGTTAAAATCGATTTCTTTTTCTTCCAGGCACAAATCGATAGCTTCTTTAATGTTCTTTAAGGCCTCGTCAATGGTTTTACCCTGGGTATAACATCCAGAAAACACAGGACATTCCACCACATAAAAACCATCCTCATCTTTTTCAACGATAATTGGCAATTGGATTTCTTTTTTCATATTTCATCTCAATCACTTTAAGCATATCATGATCATTATATGTCTAGCCAAGGCACTTTCAACCTTTGTGTCACAAAATGTATGCCTTAAAAAATTTCGTTGCTCTTACCTATATTACAAACAGCACAAAGTGTCTGAAGATTTTCTATGTCCGTCTCTCCCCCCTTAGACCATGGCTTAATATGATCTACATGCAGGATAGCTGATGGATCTTTTGCTGGACTTGCGCCACACATTCTACAAATACAATTATCCCTGATCAAAACTGTTGCTCTCAATCGCCAGTTTATATTTCTGGGCGTCCGCCCTTGATTACGCTTTCCTTCAGCACCTTGATCCTCTACTGTTGTATTTTTTTGTTCCGAAGAATCATCAATATAAGCAACAAAAACTTGGAGGGCTTTATTCCACGAACCAAATCGTCTTACATATGTATCAGAAGAAAATTTGGAATAGGCATTGGCTTTATCCAAATCTCTACCAACTGGTTGCCGACCGAGATGCTGCCAAACATTAGCAAGATTCTCAAAAAGAACTTCATCTTTATTATTTATGATATTAACTACTTTAAGCCCTGCAGCCTCCAATGCTTTATTCCATGATCCAAATCGACGAAAAAATGTATCCCCAGAAAACTTACCCTTTTGATCATAAACTCTTGTCGTCACCGTATTCTGATTTATTAAATTAGCGACCCTTTGCAAGTCACCAAGGAGCTCTTCCTTAGGGATATTGCTTCTCCGCAGATTTAATTCAAACTTTCTCACTGCCAATCCTTCCTAATAATCAAAATTTCACTCGGGGATTGATTATATAACCAACTGAGAAAAACCTCAAATTATACCAACTTAGCAATAAATTTCTTGATCAATTCTTTGCTGATATAACGATTATACTCGCCTATTTTTTCTGCAGTTTTCTCGGCCTCAGACTTCTCCAGATAGCCTCCCTTATTCAGTAATGCCATGATTTCAAGACCCCAAATGACCTCAACTTTTTCGGCGGCACATTGGGTTCTTAATTGCTTGTCATTGGTGGCACATACCCACCCATTTTCTTTGGCAATCAGAAAACAAAGCTGGTCTTCAAAGGATAAACCAAATGGCTTGTTGACAGCATTGAGCATTTGATCCAGCGTTGGCTCAAAAATAATCAGACCTAACTTCTCCATTTCGCTTAAAGAGATGTCTTTGACTTCATTGACGACAGCAAGAGGCACATATACTTCACACACATGCTTAACAGTTAATTGTAAGACTCTCCTGTTAGTCTTTACGTAATCAATCAGGACGCTTGCATCACTAATAATTGCTTTAAACTGATGCGCTTTCATTAACAAGACTCCAAGCGTTAATGCGTTCGCGCATCTCCTCAACAGTGATATTCAATATTTCTGCTGCCCGACTGACAGAAATTAATTCTTTATCTAATGCTTCCTTAGTTAAAGCGCTTAATCGCTCCTCGACAAAATCCAATGGGTCTAGGGGCTTCGGTTCTCTATTGTCTTTTATTTTCTCGTTGTATTGTTTCTGATATTCCCTATAGAAGCTTGGCCATATTCTTTCTTTATCAATACCTAGGAAATCGATTAATCTCAATATGACAGTCTTAAAGCTGACCCTGTAAAATCTCTTAATGTGTAGAATATTTTGTAACCAATGTAATCCTTTATTTTCTTCCAAAGATTTCCTTAAAGCCTTTTCAGGCATTAAAAAATAACTGGCAAATTTAGTCGCCTCTTCTTCTTCCTTTTGATTAGTTTCATTTGCTTTAAAAGATTCTCCGTGCATCACAATATGACCAAGCTCATGTGCGACAGTAAAAATTTGTCTCTCAACGGATATGCCTTCACGAACATTCACCACAATTGCCGGATTGTGGTGCTGATCGAAAGCTGACAAACCAAAAAACTCCTTAAGATCAGATTTTATAAATTTTATCTTAAAATCATAATGCTCCAATAAACCGCAAATATCATTGATTGGTTCATCATCTTTTATTTTCAATACTGCCCTAACCTTAGCAGCATACTCTTGGGGATCATTAGCTCTAATCCCTTTTAAAACATGAGAGTATTTTTTCTCTAGCCTCTCTTCCAAACCAGAATAATCCCTTAACCAAAATGCAATATCTGCCACAATTTGGTCTCTACTACTTTTTTTACGACCAGTAGACATAGTTTTGCAACGAAAACGTAATTGACCCACATTTGGTACCGGGGTTACTAAATCCTGTATACTAACTTGTAGAACATTAGCTATTTGTTGTAAATTACTGACCCTCGGATTTGCTTTGCCATTCTCGACATTAGAATAGGCAATACGGCTCAACCCCGCTTTCTTTGCGAGATCACCTTGACTGAATCCCCTGGAACTGCGTAACCGTTTTAGATTGATTGCAATGGTATCAGCAGCCATTCAAACCTCCTTTTTATAACTTTACATTTATTATAATTCTATACATATATGTATAGTTTACTTGACAATCGTGTATCATCTGCTATAAGTATATTATCCGGTTGGTAAATAGTCAACCAAATCTTAAGAAAAGGAGGTATTAAAAGATGAGCACCAGACAAAATCGCCCCGGCACAAAAGCAGAAGTTTCCGGAGAATACAAAGTCGCTAATCGCAATGGAAAAGTAAGTGGATCAGAATACACCATTATTAAAGGCGAAACTTTCCCGGCCACTCCTCATTCGGGACAGTCTTTCAGACTCGTACACAGGGCAAAGCACAAGCACTAGTAGAAAAGGGAACTGGTAAATAATCAATTACCAGTTCCCTTTCTCATAATTCTTGATTTCAAGCGATTCCCCTACCTCTACCTGATTTCCAGCACTTTCCCTCCATCAACAAAAAAAAGCCAGCTACCTTGTTAGCGTAACTGGCCTTTGGTAATGGTGCTACTCTGATTTTTGGGACTTTCGGGTCTCGAAAAGTGGGACTTTCAGGTCTTTTTCAACCAATTTCTTCTCTGAAATTTTCCTTACTTTCCATAACTCCTTTTATTTCTTCGAGATATAACGAACCAAATCCACGACACGATTCGAGTAACCCCATTCATTGTCATACCAGGAATTAAATTGGCGACAGCTTTTTTCACTCATTTTCCAACCATTTCAGATGTTTGCACCCCTGTTTTGATATAGAATCATTTTACCATCTTATTGTACTTTTTTCTCAAGTTTATCAATTTTTGCGGATAATTCGGCCACTATTGGCAATAAAGACATGTTTCCATACGCTACAACCTTATCAATTATTCGCTTCATGGCAGGATCTGAACTCAATCTAAGCTCGGTGGTATCATCTTGCTCACATGTAACTAACGAATCATATGGCGGCAATAAGCTCAATGTCATTGACAGTTTTCCATTAATAGAGCTTATAACCTTATTCTTAATTAAACATTCTCTCCATTTATGTATGGTGCTTTGACTATCATTTAATTTTTGTTTCATCTCAGGATAACTTGTTATCAATTTATTAGACTTGTCGGTACGAAAAACAATATAAAAGAAAAGAGGCCAAGCTTTGCCAATGGCATTTCTGGCCTCTTTTGATAACATCAATTTTTTTAGCAAATCCCATCTGGTCATTGCTTTTTCCATGAATCAAGAATATCAGTTTGATAGTGTAGCTTTTCTCAGATGAAGCCGCCCGGATTTCTTCAGTGCCGCCGCCTCTTTGCGAATGGTTGAAGCTATTCCTCGGACAGATTTATCCTTGCTCTCTTTATAGATAGCATCTTTCCAATCCCAAACCTGTTTAAGGGCTTTATCAATTTTCATCATAACCAACCACCTCCCAAGGTGTGATAATCTCTACTTTCTTATGAAAACCGCGTGAAAGGTTCACGCTGTAAAACAACTCGGATTTTCTTAAGTTTGCCAAATGCTGATAATTCCATGTGACAACCGCATCCAGCTCTTCTAGGGTCGCAATGGCTACGTGTAATCCATCCTCGATTTTTTTCTCAGGAATAATTCTCCTTTCCATATACGCATCAGCTAGACGCTCAGCATCCTCTGTTAAATCAAGCATAACAGGTTTATGTTTGTTAATCAACCCGATCAGCTTGGTCTTGATATCCGCAGAGGCGCGGTTGACTTCGGCCATGACGACTTCTGACGCATAAATTTCATATACACCTTTAGCGACCAAATTAAAGAATTCTTTGGCAATGGCCATTTTCTCCGGCGCATCTTCGGCAAAAACGAAATTCCAGGTAGATGTTTCAATGTAGAGTTTGAGTTTTTTCATCTAAATCGCTCCGGCATATCTATCCATTTTTCACAATCGGCAAAAATGAAATATCAACAAAATATTTTTTAGGGTTATTTGGATCTATGGTGACATTGATATTGTCGCCAGGCTTGACATAGGCTTGAGGATCCAGCCATATATCACTACTTTTGAAAATGTACGCTTCGTTAGAACCAGGACGAATCCATTGAGCAATTATTCTGTAGGGAGACCTCCCATTAATTCTAATATCGTCCAATCCCACTTGTTGGACTGTAGCTTGAATAACCTGTCCGTTTTCTGCTAAATTCTTCGGAACGTCCCGTCTAAACGCAGCATTGATCCATATACCAATAGCAAATAAAACGGCACCAAAAACGAATATTATCAAAGGCAAAAACCAAAAGTTCATGAAATCATTTATTTTAGCAACTTTGGGTTGAGTAGGATTATACACGACCTCTACATCCTGGCCAACCTGCCCAGATGGTGGATTTGTCCTGGCTCCCCAAAACCTGTATTCACTTCCATCCTTAGCGATAAAGGATACTTCGGGCGAATAAGTACATCCCTTGCTGCCACAAGATTCTGAAAGCCTTATTACTCTTCCTTTAGAGGAAACTGCGCTACTAAGAAACTGTAGGGAATGAATACATATAGCTATGGCTGCAATTACGAGGACACCCCCTATG
>CAZKUL010000140.1:0-6702 GCA_964555945.1 uncultured Planctomycetales bacterium | reverse complement strand
CGCCCTCACATGGCGAAGGTCGAAGGTTCAAATCCTTCTGAGTCCACCAGATATAATAAATTAAAGAGATTGCTTCGCCCCTCGGGGCTCGCAATGACGGGGTAAGAGGAATTAATGACAGTGACTGGTCAAAATTTAAAGGACCAAATTCGAAAGCTCGTCGATCTCCAGGTCATGGATGAGGAGATATTCCGTTTCAAGCGCGAGATGCGCGAGAAACCTGCTGAACTTGAAGCGTTAAAGGCTGAATTTGAATCCAAGAAATTGACACTTAAAGCCCTGGAAGATAAATTAAAATCCATCCAGGTTTCCCAGAAAGAATTGGAACTAGATCTAAAGGCCAAGGAAGAGGGTATTGCAAAAGCAGATGGTTCCTTAAGCCTGCTTAAGACCAATAAGGAATACCAGACCCGTTTACATGAAATTGAGAACATGAAGGCGGATAAGTCCATCGTGGAGGAGAAAATTCTTTTAGGTTTTGATGACGTAGACGCCGCCCGCAAATCCCTAGAAGCAGAAAGAGTGGTCGTGCTTCAATATGAAAAAGAATTTAATGCCAAGAAAAAACAGGTGGATGATGATCTGTTAGTCATTGCTGACCAGTTGAAGATCAGAGAATCTCAACGGGCGCGGGTGGCACCCGAAGTCAGGCCGGATTGTTTAAGCCGCTATGAGCGCGTCTTAAAGAATAAAGATGGCTTGGGGATTGTGAAGGTCGTGGACCATACTTGTGGTGGTTGTTTCATGCATTTGACCGAACAGGTCATGAATGAGCTCAAGAAATACGAGCAGATCATTGCCTGCGATATGTGCGCCAGGATCCTGTATCTGGCTGATGACCTATAAGGCTCTTTTTGTTATTCCCGAATGTTTTAATCGGGAATCCATAAATTAGATATGCGATTAGAAATTTTCACCGACGGCGGCTGTTCAGGAAATCCCGGACCTGCGGCCATTGGGGTGGTCTTTAAAGACAAGGGGCAGACCATCAAGACTCTCGCTCAGGCCATTGGTCAAGGGACAAATAATATTGCGGAATACACCGCATTGATTTATGCGCTTCAGGAAGCATTGATTTTAAAAGCGGAAACGGTCAGTGTCAAAACTGACAGCGAATTGATGTGCAAACAGGTGTTAGGGGCCTACGCGGTTAAGCATGAGAATATAAAACCGCTTTTTCATCAAGTCAAACATTTGATTTCTGGGTTTAAGTCTTTTCAAATAGCGCATGTGCCCCGCGAGCAAAATAGCGAGGCAGATGCATTGGTTCGTCAGGTCTTAAAAAAAGCAAGTCAGGATGGCCGCTGCGATGCTCATGGCGTTGCAGAGGAAAGTCCGAGCTCCAAAGGATAATGCATCCCGATAACGCGGGACGGTTTGGGGAAACTCAGATCAGGATCAGAGCTACAGTGACGATGCCCTGCACCCCACGTGGTGCAGGGAGTGAAACGAGCAATCTCTGCATGGAGCAATGCCAAATAGGGGAGAACGTCGCAAGACACGGGGTGATCCGCCCCGTTATACTCTCGGGTAGGCTGCCAGATATCTGCCAAAGGCGGATGTTAGTCAAATGGTCATCGCCCCCTTAAAAGGGTTACAAAACTCGGCTTATTGACTGCTTTTTTAATTTAAAATAATCAGGAGGTTTTTCAATGTCAGGACATTCAAAATGGGCAAAAATTAAACATAAAAAAGGTGCGGAGGACGCCAAGCGCGGGGCGTTGTTCACCAAATTGAGCAAGGAAGTTACTGCTGCTGCCAAGGAAAAAGGCGGCAATATGGATACTAATTTCCGTTTGCGTGCGGCGGTGGCCCGTGCCCGTGAATACAATATGCCTCAGAGCAACGTTGAAAACGCCATCAAGAAGGGGACAGGGGAGATCCCTGGCATCGTCTATGAAAATGTTATTTTTGACGCTCGTATGGGGGTAGTCGCCCTTTTGATCGAGGGATTGACCGATAATAAGAACCGTACCACCGCTGAAGTTCGCAATATTTTAAATAAAAAAGGGGCCGCTTTATCCGGAGCTGGTTCTTCAGCCCGTTTATTTACCAAGAAAGGGTATTTGGAGGTAGATAAATCCAAAACCACGGAAGATGCTTTAATTGAAATTGCATTGGAAGCAGGTGCTGAGGACGTTAAGACTGAAGGTGAATCTTTTGAGATCTATTGCGATGCTACACAATTGGAGACTGTCAAGGATGCTTTGACCGCCAAGAATATTGAAACTATTTCCGCTGAAGTCACCATGGTGCCTGACTCTAATTCCGTCATGACCATTGAAGGCAAGGATGCTAAGAGCGTTTTGGACTTGATCGAGACCCTTGAAGAAAACGAAGATATTCAGCATGTGTACGGAAATTTTGATATTTCCGACGAAGAAATGGCAAAGCTTTCTGCCGAAGAATAATTATGCGCATCTTAGGCGTGGATCCCGGCCTTATCACCACGGGATATGGGATTGTCGATATAAAAGGCGGCAGCGTCAAAATCCTTGAGGCAGGGACGATTGAACCTCATATCAAGGACCCCTTTGAGCAGAGGCTTTTTAAACTTCATCTGCACCTAACCACCATCCTGCAAGCTCACCATCCTGAACTGGTGGTTTTAGAAAAAATATATGCCCACTATAAACATCCTGCCACCGCGGCTCTTTTAGGCCACGCGCGCGGGGTGATATGTTTAAGTGTGGCCCAGCAAAAGATCAAACTGGTCGAACAGAGTGTCAAGCGCATCCGCAAGGCCCTGACGGGTAACGGGAACGCCACCAAGATCCAGACCCAAGAATTTGTCAAAAGACTGTTGAATATCAAATCCGCAGGGTTTAAATTAGATGCGAGTGATGCATTGGCGTTGGCCTTGGGGCAGGCGCATATGATGCGCTATAAATTGATATGATTACAGCGATTAAAGGTAGAATAGTACGCCAAAATGAAACGGCCGTGACCCTTGAGACCAATGGGTTAAGTTACGAAATTTTGACTCCTATTTCTGTGCTCCAACGCATAAAAGAAAATCAAGATAGCGATGGCAATATACGTTTAATCACGTATCATTATTATCAGATGACCCCTTCCAGCGGGGTACCGGTGTTGGTGGGTTTCTTAAATGAAGTTGAACGTGATTTTTTTTTGGAATTCATTAAGGTTTCCGGCATAGGCCCCCGGGCCGCGGTCAAGGCCCTCAATAAGGCTATCGGTGAGATCGCCCAAGCCATTGACCGGGGAGACACCAAATATTTAAAAACGCTTCCCGGTATCGGTGAGCAAAAAGCCAAGGAAATCGTGGCCAAGCTGCAGGGGAAGATGGGTAAATTTACCTTGATGCGTGATCACGTAGCGCTGCCTGCTACTTTAACTCCATTACGCGACATTGAAGAGGAAGCTTTGCATATTTTATTGCAATTGCAGTATAAAAAGGCAGAAGCAGAAGACATGATCAAGAAAGCTTTTGAGCGTTCGTCTAAATTAGCTACATCCGAAGAATTGCTCAACGAAATTTACAAACAAAAGAAGGTTTCTTAATATGGATGAACACACACACAATTACAAAAGCGCCATTGAGGCCATATTGTTTGTCAGCGAAAAGCCCGTTGTTCTAGACCAGTTAAAGGAAGTTTTTCCTGAATTGAAACCTTCCCAAATCCATGATCTCATCAAGCAGTTACAGGAAGAATATGTCAACCGTGAAGCTGGGATGGCTTTGATGGAAATCGCCGGAGGTTTCCAGATGCTCTCCAACAGTCATGCGGCTGCCTATATCCGTGAATTTTATAAGACCAAAACCAAGGAAAAGCTCTCCCGTCCGGCTTTGGAGAGTTTGGCCATCATTGCCTATAAACAACCTGTGGGCCGCGCCGAGGTAGAAGTCATCCGCGGTGTCAATTCAGACGGCACCATTGCCCATTTATTGAACAAGGGCCTTATCAAGATTACAGGCCGTAAAGAAGTGCCCGGCCGGCCTTTCCTGTATGGCACCACCAAAGAATTTCTGGAATACTTTGGCCTAAAATCCTTAGAAGACTTGCCTAAGATAGAAGAATTCAACCAATTAGGCGTCGATATGCCGAAAACAGAATCATTGGTGGAAGGTAGTTCTGGGACAAACCAACCTGCTGAATTTGAACAAATGGGTGAACACATGCAAGAGCTAACAGCCGGCCAGGAAAGCAGCGGTCAGTCGCGTATTACCTCAACAAGCGGTGTTGAGGAAGTATAGGAGATTTTAATATGGATTTAACCCAATTGCGTAAAAGGATAGATGCTCTTGACACCAAGATCATCGGACTTTTGAATGATCGTGCGGCCATTACTTTGTCTATCGGTCAAGAGAAGATCAAGAATAAAAAGCCAATATTCGCTCCTGAACGCGAGCAGGCAGTCCTTGCGCACATTAAGGGCCTTAATGTCGGCCCCATTAAAAATGAAGCGCTGGAGGCTATTTATCGGGAAATCATGTCCGCATCCCTGAATTTGGAGAAGCCTCTACGCATCGCGTATATGGGACCCGAGGCCACCTTCTCGCACCTGGCCTCTATCAAGAAATTTGGCTCTTCCGTTACCCATGTGGCTTGTGATAATATCAATGACGTCTTTAAAAAGGTGGAATGTGGAGATTGTGATTATGGTGTTGTGCCCATTGAGAACTCGACAGAAGGCCTTGTCACCAATACGATGGATGTCTTGGCCGAATCCAATCTTAAAATTTGCTCCCAGATATTATTGGATGTGACGCACCACTTGATGTCCAAATCTCCTTTATCCAGGGTCAAAGAAATTTATTCACACCCGCAGGTTTTGGGGCAATGCCGGCAATGGCTCATGGTCAATATGCCCAAGGCCCATCTTATTCCGGTGACATCAACCACGAGGGCTGCCCAGTTGGTGGCGGATAAGAAAAATGCGGCTTGTATCGCCTCAGAAGGTGCGGCTTCTTTGTACGGGCTAACGATCCTCAAGAAGAACATCCAGGACATCGCGCGTAACATTACGCGTTTTTTGGTGATATCAACCATCGACGCGCCCCCGACCGGCCATGACCGTACCTCATTGATTTTTTCTATCAAGGACAAGGTAGGAGCCTTGCACGCCATGCTGGCCCCCTTCAGAAAATATAAGATCAATTTGACCAAAATAGAGTCCAGGCCCTGCAAAAAGAAAATTTGGGATTATGTTTTCATTGTCGACTGTGAAGGCCATTATAAAGATCCCCGTCTCTCCCGCGCCCTGGCCGAGCTGGAAGACATGTGCAAATTCCTCAAAATCCTTGGTTCGTATCCCAGTGCCAAAATCTCGTGAAGTTTGAGTTTTAAGCTTCCTCCTTGCAATCACGGGTTGACAAATAAAAATGTTTCGCTAGGATACTAGAAATACATAATCAGTATTCTATGAGCATTGCCTATGTCGAAGGATAATCTCGCTTTCGAAAAGATACTTAATGCCGCTGAAAAACGGATGATTCAGTTTGGTTATCGTAAGGTGACCATGGATGAGATCGCTGGTGATTTGCGCATGAGCAAGAACACGATTTATAAAATATTTTCCGGTAAGGAAGACATCGCTCAAGCGCTGGTCAAGCGACTGCGGCAAAAATTGAACATCAGTTTGGATCGTATCCAGAAAACCCAACAAGACCCTTTGTGTATTTTTTCTGACAGTGTCTTGCTTTTGCGCAAGCAATTGGGCCCGTGGTTTGAACATTTTTTTAGGGAAATACCCACTGAGCTGCCCCGACTTTGGGAAGAATTTCTTCATTTTAGGAATGAAAAAATCTTAGCCATCCGTTCCTTGGTGGAGAAGGGAAGTAAGAAGGGAATATTTCGGGCTGTCAATCCCTCCATCGCGACAGAAGCTTACCTGGGTGCCGTGAAAGCCATTACGAATCCCAGGTTCCTTGAACAGGAGAATCTTACTTTTGATCAGGCCCTGGATGCCATTTTAGATATCTGGTCCAATGGGATTGTTAAACCTAAAAGGTAATCATGTTGCCGTCAACTGAAATCAGGCAAATCACATAAATTCAGGAAAAATATGAAAAAAATAGTCCCGATCATACTTGCATTTTTATTGGTTTGTCCGTTGGCTTCTTTTGCCAGCGACATTACCGTGGCCGCAGCGGCGAACGTCCAGTTTACTCTGGAAGATTTGAAAGCGGAATTTACCAAGGAAACAGGTATTAATGTCAAGACAGTCATAGGATCATCGGGTAAACTGACCTCTCAAATTGAAAATGACGCGCCCTTTGATGTTTTTTTATCGGCAGACATGAAGTATCCTACCAATATCTACAAAGATGGATTTTCATCAAAACCTCCACAGGTGTATGCCTATGGTGTTTTGGTGCTCTGGACGATGCGGGATATGGATCTTTCTAAAGGCATGTATGCCTTAAGCGATCCGACAGTTACGAAAATTGCTTTGGCTAATCCCGACTTGGCCCCTTACGGACGAGAGGCGGTCAATGCCTTAAAATCTTATAAATTGTATGATAAGTTGCAGAAGGAATTGGTTTTGGGGGAAAGTATCTCACAGACCAGTCAATTTATCACCACGGGTGCCGCGGACATTGGATTTAGCGCCGAATCAGTGGCGCTATCTGCGAACATGAAGGGCAAAGGGAAGTGGGTTGAAGTAGCTCCGCAAGCCTACAAACCTATCGCCCAGGGCATGATTGTGCTAAAATATGGCCAACAAAACAATGCC
>CAZKUL010000139.1:0-6705 GCA_964555945.1 uncultured Planctomycetales bacterium | reverse complement strand
CTCCGCCAAAAATAATGGCTTGGGGATTAAAGGTGTGATTGAGTGAAACGGCTGTCTTGCCCAGCACCTTCGCAGCCCGAGTCATGACTGTTTTGACGACCAAGTCATTTTTATTCAAAGCCTCCCTTAAGATGCGGCTTTTGATCATGTCTAATTTGCCATCATTGAGTTTGGAGACGATCGTCGTTTTTCCGGCCTTGACAGCCAAACGGATGTCGCGCTCTATGGCCCAGCGGCTGGTCAACGCTTCCAGGCAGCCGTGATTGCCGCAATGGCAGAGCGGGCCGTCCAGGCTTACGATGACATGGCCTAATTCCGTGGCCGCACCTTGGGCCCCCAAGAGTAATTTGCCATCGCTGATCACAGCCCCGCCCACACCCGTACCTGGAAAAATACCCACCACATGCGACAGGCCTCTAGCAGCACCGAGCCAAGCCTCGCCCAAAAGTCCGGCATTGACATCATTGGTCATGGCCACGCGCTTATGATATTTTTGCTTCAAGGATGCACTGAGAGGGAAACCAGTTAAATTAATATTGGGCGCGGCCAGGATATGGTGATTACGGGTATCCACGATCCCGGGAACACCGACACCGATACCTTTGATAGAAGCGAGATGAACACCCTCTGTATGGATCAATTCATCAATGGCATCAGTCACACAGATATAAATGTCTTTAGACCTGACCTTTTTAGGGGTGGATGTTTTGGTGCGTGAAAGGATCTTACCTGAGCCTGAAACCAGGGCCCCAGCGATCTTCGTGCCGCCTATGTCAAGACCGATGTAGTAGTTCATCGTGTATAATGATTGATAAAATATTCCTGCACGTCAAAGGTGGCGCCTTCTTTTTTGATACGGCTATAGCTGCGATCGCTCTTAAGCATCCTGGCTTTACGGGTATCTTTGAGATAATTATCCAGGATAAATTGCACGTGGCTCTTGAGTTCGGGCTTGGTGATTTCAAAGAGAAGCTCAACGCGGCGGTCAAAATTACGGGTCATCCAATCGGCAGAGGACAAAAAGATGCGCCCATTGCCGGCATTGTTAAAATAAAAAATGCGTGAATGTTCCAGAAAACGCCCCACAATGCTGCGCACTTCAATGTTCTCACTTAAGCCCTCTACCCCCGGCACCAGGGAACAGATGCCGCGCACAATCATCCTGATCTTAACACCCGCTTGGGAGGCCGCATACAACTTTTCAATGATCTGGGTGTCTTCCAGGGCGTTCATTTTGATAATGATAAGGCCGTTCTTATGGGCCTGCTGGGCCTGGATTTCCTTGTCGATGAGATCATAAAAATATTTGCGCAGTTCATGCGGGGAAGAAATGACCCTCTTCCAGGGGCTGGGCAGGGAATATCCAGTCACCACATTGAATACATCCGCAATATCGCGGGCAAAGTCGTCATTCGAGGTGAAAAAGCCGATGTCTGTGTAGATATTGGCTGTTTTCTCATTATAATTCCCCGTCGATAAATGCACGTAACGGCGGATGCGGCCTTCTTCTTTGCGCACGATCAAGGTCATTTTAGAATGGATTTTAAGCCCCGCGATGCCATAAATCACATGGCAGCCTGCCTGCTCTAATTCCCTTGACCATTGGATGTTCTTCTCTTCTTCAAACCGGGCCTTGATCTCCACGACCACCGTCACCTGTTTGCGGTTCTTGGCTGCTTCCATCAATGCCTTGATAATGGCTGAATCTTCATTGGTCCGGTAAAGCGTCATCTTGATGGCCAACACATCAGGGTCCTTGGCAGCGGCCGCAATAAGCTCACAGGTGGGTAAAAAAGACTGAAAAGGCACATGGATAATAAAATCCTCGTCCTTGATTTTATCAAAAATGTTCTCGTACGCTGATTTGAGCGAAGTAAAACTTGGGTAGCGCAATTGCGGCTTGTCTGTCCAGGCAGACAGATCATAAAGAAAGGTCAAATCCAAATCAGACGAGGTAAACACGACCTCTTCTTGAGGAAAATCAATGCCATTACACAACACTTCCAACAGCTCTGGGGTCGTCCCCTCTTCCATTTGCAAATAGACGGCCTTGGCACTCGAGCGCTTTTTCAACTCCTTTTCCAGGGCCTTGAGCAGGTCAGGGGCGAACCCTTCATCGACTTCCAGTTCACTGTCGCGTAAGACCCTGAAGATGGAGGCATCTTTGATCCGGTAACCCTTAAAAAATTGCTCCAGATTTTCTTTGATCAAATAATCCGTCAACACATACACCGATTCATCCCCTTCCGCCGGGACTTTTAACAAACGGGGCACAGATTTGGGGATGGGAATGATGGCCAAATGGCTCTTCTCAGAACGGATAATGTTGACCGCAAAGGCAATGGTGCGCGAAGGCAGTACAGGGAAGGGATGCCCGCCATCGACCGCCATCGGTGTCATGATGGGATACAAGGTCGTGTCAAAAAACCGCTGCACGTATTTCTTCTGCTCCAGGCTTAGTTCCTTGGTCTTTTTGATAAAAATCTTCTCACCTTCAAGGGCATCCCTGATCGGCCCCTCATAGACCTCATAAAATTTATTGACCAGTTCATCAGTGCGCGTTTTGATCGCCGCGAAGAGCTCCTGGGGATAAAAACCGAATTGGTCGCGCTTATTATAGCCGGAGGACAATAATTTCTTGGCTCCGGACATCCTGACCATGAAAAACTCGTCGAGATTGCTGGTAAAAATGGCCAGGAATTTAATGCGTTCCAACAGCGGATTACGTTCATCCGCCGCTTCTTCAAGGACCCGGCGGTTAAATTCCAGCCAACTCAAGTCCCTGTGAATGAATTTTTCTTTTGTGTCCATATTGTATCTCTTCTATATCGTCATTTTGAGCCGCCAATATCGTCATCCTGAGCGCAGCGAAGGATCTCAATAGAATTAATTCTTTAAAGATTCTTCGCTACGCTCAGAATGACAAATAAATTAGCCCCAACAACGAATGAATTTAATCCTGTGTCCTTACAGTTAATGTTAATTTATTACCCGTAATTTCCTCAAACAATTCCTTCTTTTCTAGAAAATTCTCTTTTTCCAACAAAAAATTCTCATGCGTATAGACGACGATGGTGGCATCGCCGGCGGCGTTGAATTTGACTTCCAGTTTCTTGACCTTCTGCTTATGGGAACGGTCCAGGGAGTTGGCGATGCGCAGCAAGGCACTGAGTTTTTGGACCAGGATCTGTTCGGCAAAGGCCAGGGAGTTATATAAGACGTGTGTCTTTAACGGCGCTGAACGCCGGTGATAGCGGGCGATGCAGGCGATAATATTGATCTCATGTTCGGTCAGCCTGAATAAATTCAAGGAGCTGATAATGTATTCACTGTGCTTGTGGTGAGAACGGTTGTTGACAAACATCCCAATATCGTGCAGGTAAGAGGCCAACAGGAGATATAAGCGGTCTTCTTCTGCCAACCCTAAGATGTCCTTAAATGCATCAAAAAGCTGTTCGGTCATGGTAGCCACATGCTTCAAATGGTTTAAATCCATGCCGTACTTATGGCAGAGAAAATGGGCCACGGAGACCAACTGGCTTAGTTTATTGTCGCCTTCTTCCATGTCGAATTTAAACAGCAAATGCGCCAGGATGGCTTCAGACAACGAGGCCTCGAGGATATAAACAAACTCATTGTCATTGAACTTGAACAAGGTATTAAGGACAATGGCAAACCCTGTAATGGTCGAGGCGATGTCCGTGGGGACATTATAGGAATTCGCGATCTCCTCCACATTCATTTGCCTTAAGCGCGCCAGCAATTCCTGGGCTTCACTGGCCTTAAATTTGAAAAAATCTGAATCACGCCGCTTATTGGGAAGCACGTTTTGGATAAAAACGGAATAATTTTCATCAATGAGGATAATATCGTCGATGACCAAATTCGCGTTGTTCTTCTTTAAGAAGAATATTTCGTTTTCAATATATTCCTCAGTGGCCTCATGCACCTCCTGCATGGAACCATCCAGGGTTTCCATAAATTGGGAGAGGCGCAATGTGCCGATGGGAAAGCCGATGTTCATGAGCGTCAGTCCCTTTTCCATGACCGATATGTCCAAGGAGCCTGCACCGAGCTCGGCGATGAGGAGGTTTTTCTTGTCCACCGGATATGTTTTCTTTAATTTGTGGCTGAGGAAATAATCGATATAATAAACCACGTCCCCCGTGTTTAACACATCGATCTTAAAACCGGTCTTGCGCAGCACCGTATCGAGAAAAATATCGCGGTTGCGTGATTCACGCACAGCGGTCGTGGCAATGACCATGACTTTCTCGACATCGTACTCTTTAAGAGATTCTTTATATTTTTGCAATACGGCGGCGGTTTGGTTTATAATCGTTTGAGGGATACGGCCTTTGAGGAAAACATATTTTCCTAAAGGAATGATATTTTTAAGCGACTCGATGATCTTGACATCATCCCCATGGCTTTGGGCGATCAAAAGCTTAATGGATGAAGAGCCTATATCGATAACTGCGGCGCGCATATTCCCTCTTTTTAGTCCTAGACTATGATAATATGATAAAGATTTGGTGAAATTCTCAAAGAAGTATAGCATATTCCTTATAAAAAGGTTGAATTTCTAACATGGACACAAACCGTGATTTTGAACCGAAATTAGTCAGTGTATTGAGGGAAGGTTACACAGCCAAGCTCTTCGGGCAGGACGTTTGGGCCGGGATTATCGTTGGTATTGTAGCCCTTCCTTTGTCTATCGCTTTTGCGATTGCCTCCGGTGTTAAACCCGAGCAAGGCCTCATCACGGCCGTTGTTGGAGGTTTGTTGATTTCAACCTTCTCCGGCAGCCGGGTGCAAATAGGGGGCCCCACCGGGGCCTTTATCGTCATCATTTTTGGTATTGTCCAAAAATACGGGTATGATGGTTTAGCCTTGGCGACCGTTATGGCGGGAGTCATGCTTATCCTGATGGGCCTTGCCAAAATGGGGGATGTCATCAAATTCATTCCCTTCCCGGTGACTGTTGGCTTTACCAGCGGCATTGCGGTCATTATTTTCAGCTCCCAAGTCCCGGATTTCCTGGGGATCCATTTAAGTCCTACGCCGGAGAGGTTCTTGGAAAAGTGGTTGGCCTATGCCCAACACATACCAGCGATAGATCCCTACGCTCTGGCAACCAGTGTGTTTACAGTTTTGATCATCCTGTTTTGGCGTAAGGTCACTGACCGGCTGCCCGGGCCCCTGATGGCCATTCTGGTCACAACCGGCATCGCCCATATGTTTCATTGGCCCCTGCAAACCATTGGCTCACGCTTTGGCCATGTGCCCCATTCTTTTCCAATGCCCCATATCCCCCACATTGATTGGAACCTCATTGTCAAGATGTCGCCTCCGGCCTTGACTATTGCCCTTCTGGCCGGCATCGAATCTTTGCTCTCGGCGGTCGTGGCCGACGGGATGACGGGACGCCGCCATCGCTCCAACATGGAATTAATTGCCCAGGGCATTGCTAATCTTATTTCTCCTATTTTTAATGGCATTCCCGCCACCGGGGCCATCGCGCGTACGGCCACCAACATCAAAAACGGCGGACAAACCCCCATAGCGGGCATTGTGCATGCCTTAACAGTGATGCTAATGTTCCTTTTTTTAGGGCAGTGGGCCTCCTTGATCCCTATGGCCACCCTGGCTGGAATCCTCGTGCTGGTGGCCTATAACATGGGCGAATGGTCCATGTTTGCCAAGATTTTCCGCAGTCCCAAAAGCGATATCATGGTCCTGCTGACGACCTTCCTGCTGACGGTCCTGGTGGATTTGACAGTGGCTATTGAGGTGGGGATTGTCCTGGCAGCTTTTCTATTTATGAAACGCATGATTGAAGTCACCCAGGTCAATTATCTAAACCAGGGCAGTGATAAAGACGAATGGATCCTTGATCCCGAAATGATGGACGCGATCAACATCCCTCCGGGCATAGAGATCTTTGAGATCAATGGGCCTTTCTTTTTTGGTGCTGCTGATAAATTCAGGGACACCATCAATCAAATGAAACGCCGGCCCAAGGTGCTTATCCTGCGCATGCGCTTTGTTCCGGCCATTGATGCCACAGGCTTAAGCGCCCTGGATGATCTATTACGCAAGGCCAAAAAAAGTAAAATGAACGTTATTTTCTCAGGCGTGCATGCCCAGCCCCTTAAAGTGATGAAAGAAGCCGGCCTCGTCGATCTTGTGGGGGAAGATCACTTCCATTGGGACATCAAAACATCGGTGGCGTGTGCTCGGAAGATCATCGAAGCTGACGCTCCTCCTGCCTAAAAGTCAGCTAATTTCTTCATGTAGGCTTTGGTGAAATATTTGTCAGGGACGCTTTTGAGTTCAATGTCAGGATATTCAAGGACAGAACGCTGGTCCTTAATGAAAGCATCCGTCATGACGATCTTGGTGGGCCTTATCACTCCCGCTAATTCGCGAAATTCTTCATAAGAAGATGTTTTTAACAACCTGCCTGAGACAGCATAAAATTCCGCCTTCAGGGGATTATAGGTCCCTTCTTCCACCCAAAGCATGACGCGGCCATAGGTGACATCCGGGGCGTTGGCCTCCAGATCAAGGACATAGTAGGTTTTGCCCTCTATGTGTTCCGTACGTGTCAAGGTCGGGTTATAGTCGCCTGTAAAATTGGCCCTGGCAATGTCGCCATTAGATACCTCTCCCACCAAACGCTCGATGAGGGAAATACGCAAC
>CAZKUL010000138.1:0-6797 GCA_964555945.1 uncultured Planctomycetales bacterium | reverse complement strand
CGCCGCGGCACCTGTTCAAGGCTTGGCTATCAATGTGCCCGGTGAACAGACTGTCACGACCGGAAGCCCAACGGCTATTGGCGGAATTTCTATCAGCGACCCTGCGTTAGCCAATGCTCAAGGAAATATGGCGCTCAACCTCTTGGATAACAGCGGTACCTTGAAGATGAACGGGACCAATTATGGGACAGGTGCGCATATCAGCGGGAGCATGTCCCAATTAAATACGGCATTGGCAAGGCTTTCCTATAACAGCGCTTCTACAGGCCATGATGTCATTACAGTCAACGTTTGGAACCAGCTTGGTATCCAAGCAACGCAAACTATTCCCGTGACTGTCCAGAGTACGGGTTCTGGCGGTTCCGGTTCTGGCGGCAGCGGGACGATCCCATCCGATCTAACAGGCATTACCGCGGTACCTGCCTTAAAGTTATTAAAGATTTTTGGGATCAACACACACATTGATTTTGGCGGGACGGGATATGGGAATCTTTTGAACTTTGAGACGTCTGTTAAATATTTGTGGCAAAATTCAGGGACCTTTCCCTTACTGCGCGACTGTCCTCAACAGTCCGTTGATCTCACGAGCTTTCCCCAAGTTGCTACAGCCACAGGGGCCAAATTCTTGGCGTACATCGGGGAAATGGATGCGGGCGGTTATCAGGCCAATCTAGATAAGATTCAAACCCTGGCAGCGACGCCAGGCCTGATCATGGGCATTGAAGGCCCTAATGAAGAAGATTCTGCGGTCAACAATGGACTTGTTCCAGGCATGACCCAGCTGGAATCGCTTCAGGCGGCAGCAGCATTTATGCCCGCCGTTCATACGGCTGCCCTTGACCTGGGATTGCCAGCGTTCAATATGAGTTATGGGCAAGGATGGTGTGTGGCTCCGTATGATCCTGACTGTCAACACGGTAATTATGGCATCAACGGGAATTTAAGCCCCTATATCACCTTTGGCAATGCCCATACCTACCCGCAGTCGGATCTGTCGCCCAATACTAATGATTACATCACCATGATTAATAATGCGGCCAAGCTTGCTGCGGCCAGCCGTCCGGTTGCGATCACGGAATTTGGTTATTCATTGACCTCGCCGGGTAACTCTTCTGTCAATGGGAATCAGACAACCCAGGCTGTTTATGCCTTGGAGGGGCTCTTGGACGCCTATAATCTGGGTAACCCGTATTATTTTTGGTATGGCATGTTCGATGATATTTCCGGGGACTGGGGATTGTTTAATGCGAATTATTCTCCCCGGCCTGCAGCCATCGCCTTTCATACTCTGATGGGACTGATGGGTGATAACGGCGCCAATGCCGCCACCTTTACGACGGGAAAATTAAACTTTACCCTTTCGGGCATCCCCGTTGGCTCTACGCCATCTACGGGAGGCCAACAGTTGCTCTTGCAAAAAACAGACGGTTCCTTTTGGCTGGTCCTTTGGAATGAACAAAATCTTAACGGAGGTACGATCCCCAATGTGAATGTCGGCCTTAGCTTGGGGACACATGCCACCACCATTACGGTCTATGACGGCTTATCAGGGGCAGTGCTGCAATCAGCGGCCAGCACCAATGTAATGACCATTAGTTTGCCCTCGCACCCGATATTAGTCAAGATCGTCCGTCCATAAAAGGGACGGAGTCTGACCGTCGCTGGCAGGCAAGCGTTTTCCGAGTTGCGGAAAGCGCTTGCCTTGACAGCGGGTGATGATGTGATACACTTGCAAGAGGTGTAGGCCAAGTGCTCTTTTGAAGACATAAACGAAAAAGGCAAACCCGGGGTAACCCGGGGACGCAAAACTAAAGGGTCCTTTGTTAAGGACAGCCTGGTTACCGAAATATGAAAAGAACTTTTTTTGTATTCATCATTATTTGTCTGGTCACAAGTTTTATTCCCCGGGTTTTAGCCCAATCCTCCATTTTTGATTTTGACCCTCATTTAGTCAATTGGCTCAAATTCAATGTCAGTCCTACCACACGTCTGCCTTATAGTTTTTATATTCTTGAAAATGACAAACTTACCGTGTATCGGCACATGGAATCTTCGGGTGCGCTTAAGGGTTCCATCGAACGGACGATCACCCATGAGGGGATGGACATTTATGACGGGGCTGTTGAGCAGATTGTCTTGAGCATGGCCGGCGGTGAGGAAAATTTAAAGCAGGCTGCCGTGGCAGACCGTTATTATTGGCAGGGAGCCGTGGGGGACACCTGGAATATCCGGGCGGGTTTTCCTATCAATACCTTCATTTATGATCCTCAAAACCCTGAAAAGGTCACCTCCGACAATGACAGATTGGGTCAGCGGGGGTTTATTTTTCGCATTATTGATGCTGATGGCAATTATTTAGTCACTGATCCTTTGGATGGCAAGAAATCCTTGGCGGGATTTCCTGACGAAGACCGCCTGCATTGGGTGGACTGGAAACCTGTTGCCGGAGAAAATGCTTGGGTGGTGATTGCCGCCATGCAGCTTTACGCCCGGCATCCGGAGCGTGTGGAGCTGGATCTCTCCCGCGAGTTGGCCAGGGCCGCGATCATCCTCCAAAGCGATATCGGAGGGATCCGGATGGCACCGCTGGGGACAAACCGCACATTAACTCCGCAGGAGAAGAGAGACTTTAGCGAAACGAACTGGTGGTACAACCATATCTCCACAGAGAATAATATCTCCTGGTATGCTGCTTTTCGCATGTTATATCAAGTCACCGGTGAGACTCAATATAAAAAGGCGATGGATGGCATTGAGCGCTATTTTCGATTCGTTTGGGACAAACGCCATGGGTTTTTTTTCCAAGGGGCCCAGTATAAACATGGCCAATGGGGGCCCATTCGTGAAGGTTTTGCTTTAGATGTGCAAACATGGGGCATTGCCTGCCTTGGTCCCCAAGATTTAGATTCCTGGTTTGGGAATGGCGCGGCGTGGCGTATGTGGCAGGCTGGCCGGACCCATTCCGGAGTTTTCGACAAACAGGGTCATCTCAAAGGCGTTGGTTACACCGATGAACATGATAGGATCTCTGTGGAATGGAGTGCCGGGGCCATCATGGCCACCCAAGAGATTGCCTATTATTATCGAATGACGTCTCCCGCTTGGGCGGATCTTTCCCTGAGGGATAGGTCTTCGATGCGCGCCTTCATGAAGCATTTGCATTTCAATATTTCACAAAGTCTTGCGGCCTATAGTTATTCATCCCGGCGCGGAGAAATCCCTTTTGGCTGGAATTCCCATGATCCCCAGGTCATGAGTGTCGCTTCTACCGGATGGATGATTTTTGTTGATGCTGGTTTTAATCCTTTCTGGCTGCTATAATGCCACTCATGTTTCGTGCCGTAGCTTTATTGACCCCTTGCGTATTATGGATACTCTTAATGCGCGATTTTGTTTTTGGCCTGATACCTGTAAACATGGATACCAATACCATCTATGGGGTCACCAAATTCTACTTTAATAATCTCCTCAACGGCGTTATCCCCTTATGGGAGCCTTTTATCAGCCTCGGACGGCCTTTCTACGCCATCGCCATCTGTAATCTTTTTAACCCCGTCACGCAAATCATCCCTCTGTTAAAATTAGCGGGTATCAATTATGCCCACGCCTTTGTCATTTATATGGTGACATATTTTTTTATCGGTTGTATCGGTTTTTATTTTTTGAGCCTTGAGATACTCAAAGACCGCTACGCGGCCTACCTGGCTTATGTGGCCCTGATGTTTTCCAGCCTTGGGGCGTCGATGTTCACCCAATTCACATTCCTGGAAATTGTGGTGCCTGCCATTTGGTTCTTTCTGTTTTTATTGCGCATGGCCCGATTGCCCAGCGAGGGCCATTTTCTGGGGTTGACCTTCACTACCATGGTCTTGATAAGTTCTTATTTGCCTTTTTATTTCATGACGGTTTTTTTGTGCTTTGTAGGGGCGTGTCTTCTTCTATATCCTCAAGAGCTAAAATTCTTTTGCATCCGTCTTTTTCATTTTTGTATAAAACGCTGGCGTTTATCCTTGTTTTGTCTGGCCGGTATTCTTTTGGCCGCTGCACCTTTAGTGGCCTATAAAATCCTGGATGCCAGCGGTGATGTGGTGGCCCCGGGACGCCATTGCGAATATTCCTCGGCCCAGGAATGCTATGACCGCACCATGGGACGCGCTGGAGGGATGTCCTATGATGAGATCACCCGCAGCGGCAGCTTGGGTGAGCGGCTGGATTTGCAGTATCTCTTTGGCCATACAGACAAGATCACTTACGGCAGTGACTCGCTATTTTTCTTGCCGCTTTGGATCTATGTGCTTTTGGGGTTGTCCGTTTTTCTGCGACTCACGCGTTTGACTGTTTTCTTAAGCACCTTGGTCCTTCTGGTTGGTCTCATTGCCCTGGGTCCCGCGAGTTCTCCGTTTGGATTCTTGTACCGGCATATTTTCTTTTTTGCGTACTTTCGAAATCTCTTTTTCCTGGGGGCATTTCTAGTTCCCCTAGTCATCCTGTTGGGATTGTATCAATGGCAAATGCTGGTGGGTATCAACGGATCCCCGATGACCATGACCGCCAAGAAACTGATCATCGTCGGCATGATTATCGGCCACGGTTTTTTTATCTGGTTTCTGCGTCATTTTGAAGGGGTGGGCAACATGTCGTATTGGACAGTGGGACTCTCCGTGGTGGCGTTATCGATCTATTTTTCGGGGATTGGCCGTTTTCCGTCTAAAGTGTGGGCAGGGATTTTTACCTTTATCCTGGTTCTTCAACCGGCCTGGACACTCAAAAGCTATGCTTTTAACGCCAGGGAATTTGCCGCTGTTTTGCCTTCCATGCATGTCAAGCCGGTTTTCAGCTGGGTGAGGCCATTGACTCCAGCGGTCAGCCACAGCCGCATCTATCAATTTGTCCACTATGAGGATTTTTGGTATGACATGAGCATGACGGATGCCCCGCCTGTGGTGGGGTATCCGCAATCCGTGACCCGCTGGACATTTGATCTCTCAGAACACACTGCCGCCAATGTTTTGGCGAATTATGCCCAATACAAAATCGTTCTCTATGATGACGCAAAGTCTTTAGGCAATCCTGTGAAAGGCCCCACTAAGGCCTTGACTGTCGATTATTTCGATGTCAATACATTGAGACTTAAGGCGAATTTTGCCAAGCCTAAGATATTGGTTTACAATGACAGTTACACGAGTTCCTGGAAGGGTTTTCTGGATGGAAAGCCGGTTGAATTATTTCAGGTCAACGAGGCCTTTAAGGGCATCAAGGTCCCTGCGGGAACACACACGCTGGCATTTGCCTATTATCCCCCTGGAGGCCGGTGGGTCTATGTGGCCGCGACTGTCGCCCTTTTATTCTTTTTGTTCTGGGCAATTTTATGTCGAACTGGCGTTAACTGATTGGATGGAAGTACCATAAACTATTTTATTTCAATCACAAAGAATTGTGCTAAACTTTTTTCTACCATCTTCTGGGAGTGACCACCATGTCCAATAAAGAGAAATCTCCGTTGATTTCTGTTGTGCTTCCTATTTTTAACGAAGAAGCGGTCATCGCTCAGGTTTATGAGCGGTTAAAGAAGGTCATGTCTTCCCAGGCGCTCGCATATGAATTTATTTTTGTGGATGATGGTTCGAGCGATAATTCGCTCTCCATTTTAGAGGCCATGGCCCGTAAGGATCCACAGGTCCGCTATGTGAGTTTTTCAAGGAATTTTGGGCATCAAATTGCCATAACGGCAGGATGTGATTATTGCAGTGGGAATTATGTGATCATTATGGATTGTGACCTCCAAGATCCTCCGGAATTGATCCCTGAGCTGATTGCCAAAGCTGAGGAAGGCTATGATGTGGTCTATGCGGTCAGGAAAAGCCGGGAGGCGGAATCATGGTTTAAAAAAACCACGGCCTTCTTTTTTTACAGGATATTTGCGGCATTCACCACCATTAAAATGCCCCTGGATACGGGCGATTTTCGTCTCATTAACCGCAAGGTATTATTGACACTGAAGGGATTGAAGGAAAAAAACCGGTTTATGCGCGGGCTGGTCAGTTGGGTCGGCTTTAAACAGACGGGCATACCTTATGATCGGGAAAGCCGCAAGGGAGGAGAAACAAAATTTAATTTCCTACGCATGATGCAATTTTCTCTGGATGGGATAGTCTCATTCTCCACAGTCCCTTTGAAACTGGCTTCTTTCTTGGGATTGATCATCTTTATTCTCAGCTCATTGCTGGGTATTTATTGCGTTGGTCTCAAGATTTTTACCCATCAATTGGTCCAGGGTTGGTTGTCCTTGCTTCTGAGCGTCTTATTCATCGGAGGCGTGCAATTGATATTCCTGGGAGTCATTGGCGAGTATTTGGGCCGAATTTATGATGAAGTCAAACAGAGACCTTTGTATGTGGTCAATAAAAAAGCCAATATTGACAACGGGTGAGCATGTTTAAAAAGATTTTACACTCTATTTTTTCTCATCCCTGGGCGTATAACCAGCTTCAGAATTTTTTTGGGGCCAATAAAAGAAAAAGAGCTGTCCAACACCAACTGCGTACCATGCCACAGGATGCCTGGATATTAGATTTGGGAGGCGGAACCGGACTCTACCGGGATATCTGGCCTAAGGATTGCCGCTATATCTGCCTGGATAATGATTTAATAAAATTGAAAGGTTTTTCCCAAAACGGGACTAGTGACTATTTACTGCTTGCGGATGCGACAAGGGTCCCGATCAAAAATAATAGCATTGATATCATCCTTTGTAATTCCATGTCCCATCATCTCCCGCAGGAAGTTCTGGAAGGCCT
>CAZKUL010000137.1:0-6849 GCA_964555945.1 uncultured Planctomycetales bacterium | reverse complement strand
TGGCTTCCAATGAGAACCCCTATCCTCCCTCGCCCATGGCCTTGGCCGCCATCAATCGGGCTGCCCGCGATGTCAATCGTTATCCGGATGGCGGTTGTTTTGTGCTGCGCCGCGCCTTGGCCCGAAAGCTTAACATTGATGATGACCAGTTGATTTTTGGCAATGGATCAGATGAGATCATCGTATTAGCAGTAAAAGCCTTTGCGGCCAAAGGGGATGATATCATTATTGCCAAGCCCTCATTCTTGATTTATGAGATCGCCTCAACATTGTCCGGGGCCCGTTTGCATCAAGTACCTCTCAAAGAGTTTCACTATGATCTTGAAGCGATGAAAGAAAAGGTCAGCGTGCGGACCAAAATTATATTTATCGGAAACCCGGATAACCCTGCCGGCACCTATATCACCCAACGGCAGACGGAAGATTTCCTGCGTTGTGTTCCTAAGACTACCTTGGTTTTTTTCGATGAGGCTTACTTTGAGTATGTCCAAGCTAAAGATTATCCCAATACATTGGGGCTATTGAAGAAATATCCGAACCTCATGATCACACGCACCTTTTCCAAAATGTATGGCTTGGCAGGGTTGCGTGTTGGGTATGGAATCGCCAGCCGGGAGATTATTGATATTTTAAATCGCTTGCGTGAACCTTTTAACGTCAACAGTCTGGCCCAGGCTGCGGCCGTGGCCGTATTGGACGATGATGCGTATTACCGCAGGATCGCCCGGGATGTTCACGCGCAAAAGCAATATCTCTATCGTAGCCTGGAGAACATGGACATTGCGTATGAGTCGAGTTTTACTAATTTCATTTTGATTAACGTTGGTGGTGATAGCAGCCAGGTGGCAGCCAGCCTTTTGAAAAAAGGGGTCATTGTTCGCGATATGGCGGCATGGGGATTAAAAGGTTATATTCGTGTCTCTATTGGAACGGAATCTGAGAATAAGCGTTTTATCAAATCGTTGGGCAGTTCGTTGTGAAGGGGCTGCAGTGAACAAGAAAGGTGAGGCAAACATATGATCGTCATTTTACGTCCGGAAGCGACTGAAGCTAATATTCAACACATCGTCGATCGTGCTGGTAAGCTGGGGCTTCAGGCTAATATTTCACGTGGGGTGGAGCGCACGGTGATTGGTTTTATAGGCCCTGAAGATGCTTTACGGGTCATACCCTTGGAAGTTTTTCCAGGAGTTGACAAAGTCCTGCAGGTTTTAGTCCCCTATAAACTGGTGTCCAGGGAATTTAAAAAAGAGAATACCATCGTTAAGTTGCCTTACAATGTCACTGTTGGCGGCACTAAGATTGCCGTGATGGCGGGGCCCTGCTCGGTGGAAAGCTATGAAGGCATGCTTTCCATTGCCAAGATGGTCAAGGCCTTGGGGGCTAATATATTGCGTGGCGGCGCTTTTAAACCGCGCACCTCTCCATATGATTTTCAGGGTCTGGGCGAAGAGGGCCTGAAAATCCTGCAGGCTGTAGGAAAAGAAGTTGGCATTTGCACGATTTCTGAAGTCATGGATACCCGTCAGGTAGAGCTCTTGGCCAAATACGTCGATGTCTTGCAAATCGGCGCCAGGAACATGCAGAACTTCTCATTATTAAAAGAAGTGGGTTCGATTAAAAAGCCCGTCATGCTCAAGCGCGGCATGAGTGGGACAATCAAAGAGTGGCTCATGTCTGCCGAATATCTTTTAGCCAATGGCAATTACGATGTTATGCTCTGTGAGCGCGGCATACGCACCTATGAAACAGCCACGCGCAATACGCTGGATATCAATGCCGTTCCCGTTGCTAAACATTTATCCCATTTGCCGGTTGTCATTGATCCAAGTCACGGGACGGGCTTATGGCAGTATGTGACCGCGGGAGCCAGGGCCGGTATTGCCGCGGGCTGTGATGCCCTGATGATCGAAGTGCATGACAATCCTGAAGAGGCGTTATCAGACGGGGCCCAGTCGTTACGGCCGGATAAATTTCAGGCCTTGATGACATCGTGTAAGCGGGTTGCCCAGGCGGTTGACAGGGAAATTTAGTAACACCGTCATTGCGAGCGAAGCGAAGCAATCTCAACAAAATTTAGCACTTGTTTTTTCAGAGATTACTTCGCCCTTTGGGCTCGTAATGACGAACAATTTAGGGGATCTATGTTTAATCGAAGAGAACTTTTTAGAAGGGTAGCCATTGTTGGCACCGGTTTTATGGGGACTTCTCTGGGTTTGGCCATCAAGAAAAAAGGGCTGGCCCGGGGCATTGTCGGGATAGGTTGCAATGAAACAGATTTGAGGGAAGCGACTGATTTGGGCGCCATTGACGAAGGGACTATGGATTTTAATAAAGGGATCATCGGGGCGGATCTGATTGTGATTGCAGCACCCGTGAACTCCATTTTGGATGTTCTGGAGACCTTGGGAAAAGGGCATCGGCGCGGGTGCATCATTACGGATCTAGGCAGTACCAAGACCGCCATTGTCGAGCGGGCAGAAAAAGTGCTCCATCATTCGCTTCTTTTTGTAGGTTCTCATCCCTTGGTCGGTTCCGAGAAAAAGGGCCCTGCCAATGCCAATGGCCAACTTTTCGAAGGGGGAGCTTGTGTCATGACCCCCACGGACAAGACTAATCGCCTGGCCAAGGAGAAGGTCAAACAGTTTTGGACGCAATTAGGGTGCTCAGTCAAGTTGATGACGCCCCAGGAACATGACCAGGTTTTGGCCTATATCAGTCATCTGCCTCATTTGGTCGCATTTGCGCTGATGAAAGCCATGCCTGATAACTTTTTGGATCATGCCACGCAAGGCCTAAAGGACACCACTCGAATTGCTGCCTCCGACCCAGAGGTATGGAAGGACATTGCCTTATCGAATCATAAGCCGATACTCAAGTCGCTGGATGAAGCTGTCAAGGTTTTGGCCGCCATGCGCAAAGCCATCGTGGGTCGCGACCAGGAAGCACTGATGGATCTTTTTAAACAAGCCAAAGATAAAAGGGAGCGCATAGACCGTGCCCATGCCCACTGAACAGCTAGTTATTACTTTAGACGGCCCTGCAGGTGCCGGTAAAAGTACCGTGGCCAAGTCCCTGGCAGGCCGTCTTGGGATATCCTATCTGGATACCGGCGCCATGTATCGTGCCTTAACATTAAAAGCCCTGCGCTTAAAAATGGACTTATCCGATGAGGAAGCCTTGACCATCCTGACCCGTAATACCAAGATTGGTTTTAAGGAAATGCCTGATGGCTCCTTGAATATCACCCTTGACGGCGAGGATGTGTCGGCAGCGATCCGTACCCAGGAAGTCACCAATAATACGTATTATGCCGCCCGTACACCTGGAGTGAGGGCATTGATGGTCTCCTGGCAGCGGGCCATGGGCCAAAGCCGTTCCATTGTGACCGATGGACGTGACCAGGGGACGGTGGTTTTTACGGATGCCCGTTATAAATTCTATGTGGATTGCGACGTGGAAGAACGGGTACAGCGCCGTTATAAGGAATTGATCGCGGCAGGCAAGTCCGTTGACCTGGACCAATTGCGCTCTGAAATGAAGGACCGGGACCAAAAGGACTTTAGCCGTGCCGTCGGTCCTTTGAAAAAAGCCCCTGATGCCATTACGGTAGACTCCACAGGCCTGACGGTAGAAGGCACTGTTGATAAAATCATGAAGTTGATCCACTTATAGTTATTTGTCATTTCTTGAGAATATCCCATGAAGCAGCACTCTAATATTCGCAATTTTTCTATCATCGCCCACATAGACCACGGTAAATCGACGCTGGCGGACAGGTTTTTATTGTTTGCGGGTGCCATTGATGAGCGCAAGTTCCATCATCAAATGCTCGATGACATGGACCTTGAACGTGAGCGGGGGATCACTATTAAAGCCTCAGCCGTTCGCCTCGATTATAAGGCAAAGGACGGGCAGTCCTATATTTTTAATCTCATTGATACGCCCGGCCATGTGGATTTTTCGTATGAAGTTGAAAAGTCCCTGCGCGCCTGCGAGGGCGCGCTCTTGTTGATTGATGTCACCCAGGGGGTTGAGTCGCAGACGATTGCCAATTATTATTTGGCCATTGACAACAATTTAGAAATCCTTCCGGTCATCAATAAGATCGACATTGCCAATGCGGACATCGACGAAGCCAAGCGCCAGTTTATCGAGATCTTGAAGTTTAAATTGGAAGACATCCAATTAGTGTCGGCCAAGGAAGGCCTCAACATTGCCGAGCTCTTTGAAAAAATAGTGAAATTTATCCCGCCGCCCGAAGGAGACCCGCAGGCGCCCTTAAAAGCCCTTGTTTTTGACATGAAGTACGATATTTATAAAGGCATTATTATCTATGTGCGCGTCTTTGAAGGGGCGATCAAACCCGGGGTACGCATCCGTTTTATGAATGTGGGCAAAGATTTTGACGTGCAGGAAGTCGGCATTTTTGCGCCCGGCATTCAACCAGTCAAGGGATTGTCCGCCGGAGAGGTCGGCTATATCACCTGCAATCTGCATGATCCCAAAGAAGTCCGTGTGGGGGATACCATGACGGAATTGGGCCGCCCTACAGCACAGCCTTTAGAGGGATACCGCCAGCTCAAACCCTTGGTTTTCTGCGGGGTTTATCCGGTCAACGCCGGGGATTACGCGCCGCTGCGCGAGGCCATCGATAAATTACGTCTTTCTGATCCCAGCTTTGTTTATGAGCATGAAACCTCTCAGTCTTTTGGTTATGGTTTTCGCTGCGGTTTCTTAGGGCTTTTGCATATGGAAATTGTGCAGGAGCGTTTAGAGCGTGAATATGATTTGAATTTGATCCTGACAACCCCCAATGTAGGTTATAAAATCATCAAGCGTGACGGGTCGGTGATGGAACTGGAAAATCCTTCAGATTTGCCCAACGGCTCGGACATCGCCCGCATCGAAGAACCCATTTTGGCCGTTTCTATTTTTACGCCGGTCACCTATATGGACGCCGTCATGGAACTAGCCAAGCGTAAACGGGGGGTTTTTCAAAAAAGTGAATTTATCGGCGACCGGATGAAGATCCTTTTTGATATCCCGCTTTCCGAGGTGATCGTCGATTTTAATGACCTGATCAAGTCCGCCACCCGCGGCTACGGCTCCATTGATTATGAGTTTAAAGATTATGCTCCGGCCTCGATCACCCGGCTTGATATTTTGATCAATGATGAGCCCTGTGATGCTTTTTCTTGTATGGTCCATAAAGAGAGGGCCTATGACAAGGGGCTTGGTTTGGTCACCAAACTCAAAGAACTTATCCCCCAGCAATTGTTTGAAGTGCGCATTCAGGCCCAGGCGGATGGACGCATCATCTCATCTGCCCGCGTCAAGGCAGCGGGTAAGAATGTCACGGCCAAATGCTATGGCGGGGACATCAGCCGCAAACGCAAGCTTTGGGAAAAACAAAAAGAGGGCAAGAAGAAACTAAAACAGATCGGCCGAGTGGAAGTACCTCAGGAAGCCTTCCTGGCGGCACTAAAAATTTGAACGTCATCCTGAGCGAAGCGAAGGATCTTAAGGAGTCTTGAGATTCTTCGGAGCAACTGTGAATATCCGTCATGAGGACCTACGCTCAGAATGACGATGTTCCTAAGAAAAGGATATATTTATGCCCAACAACCAGAATAATAAAAAACCAAAATCATTATGGCTCGAATGGGTTGAATCCATTCTGACTGCCCTGGTCTTGGCGGTGCTTATCCGCAGTTATTTTATTCAACCTTTTAAGATCCCCAGCGGTTCCATGGAAAGGACGCTCCTTATTGGCGATCATCTCTTTGTTGACAAATGGACCTATGGCCCGCAGGTTTTGCCCCCTATGTTCTGGGACATCGGTTTTCAAGAAGGAACTCCCCTCTTGTCGGTCCGATGGCCCAATGCATGGCTGCCATGGACAGAGAAACGCCTGCCGGGTTTGAGAAATCCTCGTTGTGGTGACATTATTGTCTTTGTCTACCCCAATGATCCGACCAAAGATTTTATCAAGCGCCTTATTGCGGTCGGCGGCGAGGATGTCTCTATCAAGGATGGGGCTATTTATATCAACGGCAAGGAAGTCACCGATCCGCGGATTAAGCGAACCTATTACTATAACCGTGGCGACTATGGGGCGGAGGGCCAAGTGGTGCATGTGCCTCCTGGCTATGTCTATGTGATGGGCGACAATAGTGGCTCGAGTTACGATAGCCGTTATTGGGGGTTTGTGCCACAGACAAGCATTATCGGCAAAGCAGACATCATCTTTTGGCCTTTGGACCGTATACGGATTTTACAATGAAAAGGGTTTACTTCGTCGCGGTACTCCTAGTAATGACAATGGGATGCCAGACAGCCCCGCCCAAACCCAAGTCTAGCCAGGCAGAAACATTCTCAGCGCTGACGACCATGACCCGTGGATTGACCAATCAACCCATTACCGAAGCCCAACTCAAGAATTTCTCAATGCAGGTGGCCAAGGACCCCCAGGCGCAGTCGGCCCTGCGTTCCATTAATACGGCTTTAAGCCCAACGCACACGGTTAAATATTGTCCTGAGGACGGAGAGCGTTTTAGCGCCGATATGATATGGTGCCCTGATCATAAAGTCAAACTTGAATGGGTAGAGTGAGCCACTAAATGTGGCTCACTCCCTGAAAAATCACATTATAGGTTTTTCAGGGGGTTCCAAAATGTATGAGCCACCATGTGTACTTACAGGGAATGTAAAATATTATGGCGTTAACGTTCGCGAACAAGGTCACCGTTGGACGGATTTTGGTCGTTCCTTTTTTTATCGCCACGGTCATGTATATCTCGCCCCAACATGAATATTTTCGCTGGGTGGCCCTGGGACTTTTTACGG
>CAZKUL010000136.1:0-6957 GCA_964555945.1 uncultured Planctomycetales bacterium | reverse complement strand
CGCTTGCAGGTTCATGATAAACTGTTGTTGTTTGCGAAGGAGGATTATCATGAACCGTTGTGCTGTGTAAAGAAAAACAGCCCTGAAGGGAAATAAGAGAAATCGTACAAATCAAAATTTGTAGTATTTTTACCGCCATATCTTTATCCTTTCTAATTCTTTATGTCTACTGTCTTGTTAAATGCCCGATTAACCATATGAAGGAGATGATGATCCTCAAATGGTTTTTGTAAAAAACCTACTGCCCCTGCTTTTAAAGCCTTTTCCTTAAAACTGTCATCCTTATCCGCCGAAATAACAATGACAGGAAGTTTATATCCTTCTATGGTAAGGCTTCGCTGCGTATCCCACCCATTTAGCCCCGGCATATGAATGTCCAAGATTAAACAGCCCTCAGCGCTTTTGAGGACTGCGGTAAAGAAATTCTCTGAAGAAGAAAATGTGTCTACTTCAAAACCGTAACTAACCATAAGTAATTTAAGCGAGCGAAGTACTGATTGGTCGTCATCTAAAATATAAATTTGCTTTTTTTCTAAGGGCATTTTGTAATTCTTAAGTGGCAACTCTTCTGCTTTCATGAGGATATTCTAGGGATAGACTAAAATAAAACAATTGTACTGGGGTATAATCAAGACAAACGTGTGCACACGGAGGGATTGTTATAAAGCTTATATTAAGAATAAATTCTTGCATTCTTGCTCCTTATAAGCATATAGTAAAATTATTCAACTGAACGTAAAGCGATACATCGGGTAAAGCTGAATGGAAACAAACGACATCTCTTATAATCAGGCCAGCGGGAAGTTATATCAAAGCGGTATACCCTACATTAGTAAAATATTTAGGGTTGAGACTGAGGCTGAAGACTATTTAAGCCAAGTCGGTCTGTTTAGCTAAAAACATCCCTACCGACATAGCAGATACAAAGATGATTGCCTTGGACAAGCCTAGCCCTATTCCAACAATCGCAGGGCCTGGACAGAAACCAGCCAATCCCCAACCTACTCCAAATAGGACGGCACCTAAAATTAAAGGCCAATCAATTTTACTTTTCTTAGGTAGATCAAAATTTTCACATAACACCGGTTTGGAACATCCTGTTAGCCTATAACCAATAAAGGTAACGCCCAAGGCTCCTGCCATGACAAAAGCTAAAGTGGGATCAAAATTTCCGAATATATCCAAGAATCCAATTACTTTCTGAGGATTGACCATCCCTGATATAATTAAACCCAAGGACATAATTAGTCCACTTATAAAGGCGATTACAACAAACACATTAACCTCCCCACGATTTCTTAATCCACACAGTGAGAATTCCTGCTACCATAAAGACAATAGTTGCAACAATAGAACGTTTTGATAATCTTGCTACGCCACAGATACCATGGCCACTAGTGCAACCGCTTCCCATCACTGCACCAACGCCAACGAAGAGACCTGCAATGATCAAATTAACTCCAAATGCATTAATAACGACTGTGACTGGATATTTCATCTGATAAACAATGCCACCAAATATAAGACCGAAGATAAATGCCAAACGCCACCAGTAATCTTGATTTGGCTTTACTAATAATCTCGAAACGATCCCACTCACTCCCATGATGCGACCATTAAACCAAAACAGAATAACCGCAGCTAAACCAATCAGCATTCCACCAATCAATCCATGTAAATAAGATGCATTCATATCAAATCCCTTTGACTGCTTTATACGTTTGATATCCCCCTGACAAATTACGGCATTTGAATCCTCTTTGTGTCAAGATTCGACACGCCAAATACCCTCGTAAACCAACCTGACAATAGGCAATATATTCTTTATCTTTGGATAATTGTATTATTTGATCCCTAAGGTCATCAATAGGAATATTGATTGCCCCTGAAATCATACCTGTTTGGGTTTCCTTAACTGATCTTACATCCAAGAGAATTTGGTCCGGCTTTAAATCTTCACTATAAATATTTGCCACATCCCCCTTTAGCATATTAGCAGCTACAAATCCTAAGAAATTCACAAGATCCTTGGCTGAACCATAAGGCGGTGCGTAGCACAATTCCAGATGTTCTAAATCATAGACTGTCATTCCAGCCCGAAGGGCAACAGCTAACACATCAATGCGCTTATCAACACCTTCTTTTCCGACTGCCTGAGCACCTAATATCTTCCCATTTCTAGGGTCAAAAAGTAATTTCATACTTATTTGTGTAGCACCTGGATAGTAACTGGCATGATTATTGGAATGAATATAGATTTTTTCAAAAGGCATATTCAATCTCTTTAATATCTTCTCATTCACACCTGTCATCCCAATCGTTAACTCAAATAATTGACAAATAGCAGTACCCTGGGTTTTCTTATAAAAAGAATTATGTCCAAAAATATTATCTGCCGCAATCCGCCCCTGTCTGTTAGCAGGCCCTGCTAAAGGGATCAATGCTTTTGTCCCTGTTACAAATTCATCCACCTCGATAGCATCTCCGACTGCAAATATGGAAGGATCATTCGTTCTCATCTGATCATTAACCACAATGCCCCCACGTTGTCCTATCTCAAGACCTGCCTCTTTAGCTAAATTCACTTCTGGTTTAACTCCAATAGCCAAAATGATATCATCACATTCAATCTTCTGCCCATTACTTAACTCAACCTCAACACCTTCCTCTTTTGCATAAAATCCTTTTACAGAAACCCCAAATTGAAGACTAACCTCATGTTTTTTTAACTCTAGATGAAGATAATATGCCATCTCAGGATCTACTGGCCCCATTACCTGATTGGAGAGTTCAATGATCGTCACATCAACCCCTCGCTCACGTAAAGCCTCCGTCATTTCTAAACCAATATATCCTCCTCCAACTACAACCACCTTCTTTGCCTTGTTTTGATCTACCTTGATTTTGATCTTATCCATGTCCGACAAATTACGCAGCGTCATCACTTGGGGAAGATCTACTCCTGGTATCGGAGGTTTGATTGGATCAGCTCCTGGACTTAAGATCACGTAATCATAAACTTCCTTTGTCTCTTGTCCGGTTAACAAATTTTTGACAATAATATTCTTTTGAACCCGATCAATTTTGATAACTTCCGTTTTAACTTTTGTTTGAATGCGAAAACGTTTATATAAAGAGTCTGGTGTTTGTACCAAGAGTTTTTCTCTTTCCTTGATCACGTCTCCAATGTGATATGGTAATCCGCAATTGGCAAATGAGACATGTTCACCACGTTCAAAAATAATAATCTCAGCTACTTCAGATAATCTTCGCGCACGCGCGGCCGCCGATGCTCCGCCAGCAACTCCGCCAACAATTAATAGACGCATTTGAACCTCATAATTTTATGAACCGATTACATAATTTAAAAAACATATTATTAGTATGACAGTGCTTTGAAAGAAAGATACGAGAAAAAATACGGGGATAAACACGTAGAACTACTTATTTTCTTATTAAAACCCATTTTGAATCAAATAAACTACAAGCAGTGTGCCCATTACAAAAACGACTGAAGTCAATAACAAATCAAGGCGTGATGCCTGCTGCCAATTGCCTTGATTTATTTGCTTCTCCACTTTCTTAAATCTTATATATGCAAGCAAGCTCAGCAGGGTACCGAAGCCCACAAGAAAGATACCAACTACCGCAGAATATCCATGGGAAGAAGGCGCATTTAACGCTGTTTCTTTACCTACGATGAATGACATTTGTTTCATGAATAAAGCAAATTTTTCTATCACAAAACCAAATGCAATGATTCCAATGCTGGTTCTTATCCATGCGAGAAAGGTTCTCTCATTGGCCATATGCTCTCGGGAGACGCTATTATTTTCGTTCTCTTTTTGCATAATTTATCTTACCATAAAAAATCCAACTTAAAAGTTCTAACACCCCGTCAGGGATAAAAGCAAAACGCCTGCAACTTACTCAGTTACTGGCATTTACGTTATTTAAAATACTGGGGTCGCTAGCGGGACAGCTTTAGAACCTGCTTAATGGCCTCTAGCGCCTCTTAATAGGACTTAACAAAGGTCAGAAACGTCAGTAATATGGATTTAAAAAACCGCATAAAATACTTAACTATTTAAAATAACGTTCTAACCGTCTTTGAGAACCTGGAATACTCCCATCATAATTCATACCAATCCTGTATTGCTCTGAATCAGGAAGCCTGTGAACCCATTTAACGATACCAATGACTAAAACAGGTTCAGCATTGGGTTTCAACTGAATCTCGATGGCTATTTTCTTATTAATATTATGCGGATGAGGAGAAATAAAACCAATTCCATGACAGCTGATGTCAACAGTCTGAGTATGGTCAAAAGACGAATCATTTTTACTTTCCACTGGGACAAAACAATTATTACGAGTTTCAATTCGATTATTAAAAGCGACTGACATAAATCGTTCCTTTTTCTACTATTGAAAACCCCTGCCTTCAGCTTCCATAGTTTTTTTAGTCGTATAAAGTAAGCTATCGCCGTTGGCAGAGATATCGTTAATTAAGCATAGCTTTATTGGTGTATGGTCAATAGCTGCTCCTTAACGCCCTGTTGTGTCGCATCTATATGCGCATAAGATTTCTGGGCCACATATACTGCTGTGCTTAAACCAATAAATAGTGCCCCGACAAAAAATGGGAACACTTGGATCAAAAGCCCTTTACCAAAAATTATCAAAATGACATTAATGATGATCAAAACCAAACGGGCTTCAGAAACACCGAAATAACTAAAGCTTATTTTAAAATGGTTCGTTATGGCAAAATCCATGAGGGTGTGGACCATAAATCCCGCTGAGAATACAAAAGCAGACAAAGACCATAACATATAAGATGGAGGCAATAAGAATGAGTACCCAATAATAATGGCGGACAAGAAAATAAAATCCAGAAAATGATCCATATAAAATCCCCATTTGATAAGCCCTGTATTACGCATCCTTCCAACTGCCCCATCGAGCATATCAGTGACATATTGAAGGAATATGCAAACACTAAATAACCATAGCCAGCGCATGTCTGTTCTTGCCAGGCAGCCGGCCATTACAATGCCACCAGACCAAAGAATGGTCATTAATGTTAAGTGAGTGGTCCCTATTTGTGGCGGGATATAGGCACACGCCGCATCAATAAATTTCTTCTCATAAGGAGCAAGAAAATGGACCAATACTTTCTTATGCCCCGCGAATTCTTTACTTTTGGGTAATGTAATTACTTCTTCCATGAAGAAACTCCTGCGAGTTCGATAATGTGCCGACTTCCATAAAGCGGCAAGCCTTGCTCTAAGCTCAGGTCTGCTATGATCGGCAAATGATCTGAAGCTGATTTATCCAAAGCCGTGTGAGATACTTGAATTGAATCAACACAAAATTCCGGTGTCACAAAAATATGATCAATACGCATAACGGGCAAGCCTGCAAACCATGTTTTGAGAGGCTTATGGCCAGCTACCATCAATTGACTATCTTGAAATCTTTTACAAATTTCTTTATAAACAGGTGAGTTCGGCACCATGTTTAAATCACCACATAAAATAACGGGCCCGCTGCAATCAGGACGCTCTAACCAATCACCATCTAAAAGTGCTTTGATTTGTAGGAGCCTCTCCTTGGGCCACAAACTTAAATGAGTATTGATGATATTGATCTTTGTCCCTTGATGATCGACCATAACCCAAATGGCTCCACGGAACTCCAAGAATTCTTTATTCCATAATTTGGGCAAAACATCCTTTTTGATCAAGACAATCGGGTTACGGCTTAAAATAGCATTTCCATATTGCTCATCTTTATACTGAAAAGCCGGATGAAAATGAAAAGACATTTCCAATTTCCTGGCAATCATCTGTGCCTGATCGATACCCAAAGAGCGTAAACGGCCTGCATCCAATTCCTGTAAAGCCACAACATCGGGATTGTACCGCGCAATAACACGAACAATACGGTCAATTGAAATACGATTGTCCATCCCTTTACATCCATGAACGTTATAACTCATGATCCGTAATGTCTTTAAAATGGCAGCTCCAGGACCTGGTTTTAAGCAGCGAAGAAAAGATTTCTGACTTAAGAAATTTTCAGCGGCCTTTCGTAAATTAGTTGGCCGTAAATAATTTTTACCATTGGACTCAATATCAACATCCAAAGGCAGAAGAGCAAACCCCTTGGTTTCTTCATGACCGACACCTGCGTGGGCACCATATTCAAAGGCAAAGCTAATGGCTATTTCACCTTTACACCATCCTAAAATAACAAAATCCCCTGCGTCGGGATGACAACATGCCCGTAAAATATCTTCTGTAACCTCGGGAAGAAAGGGATGATCTTCACCAAAAACTTGGCCACTCTCATCCGGAAGAATAAATCGACCACGCTTCGTCCAGGCACAAGCCTGTGTTTTTCCCAAACGTGTAATCACTAAAGGAATTTTGGCCTCATCCACAAGTTTCAGCGCGAAGGAATCTATCTCTGATTTTTTTAACTTTTTCTGCGGATAAATATGTCCCATAGGCCCCATAGCTGTGACAACCGCCTCAGGGCGGCTAAATATCTTTTTTACCGCTTCTTCAATTGTTACGCCGTATTTAATCAAATATGGAACTGTTTTATCCTGCCCATGATCGCTGTAAACCCATAAATCATAATCCCGATAAGGAGACTGCCTGATCGCACGATTTATACGCCTGATGGCATCATCAACACCTTGAAGCGACCAGTGCGCAAACCGGGATGCAGGCCCCCGGCAATGCGCCTGTTCATCGTATCCCAATAAATTAAGATGAATGACAGGCATGCCCCGCATAATATCCATAGAAGCCCCGGCTGTGATGAACTCTCGAAGGGAAACACAGATCAAGGCCCTTAACCAAATGAGATCTAATTCTCTTAAAAATACCCTTCCCTTTAACGTTCCTCGGATGCATTCAAAGGCTGCGCTCACAACTTCAATGG
>CAZKUL010000135.1:0-6968 GCA_964555945.1 uncultured Planctomycetales bacterium | reverse complement strand
AAAACCCCTTGAAAATGGGAGAGTTACGGAGGTCATTAGGTACAAATCAGGTACACGGGCGTACCTCGTTTTGTACCTGATAACTCTACACGCAAATGACTTTATTTATTAGGGTGGGGTCAAGCGGATCATATTATACACCATCATTTTTTATTCAAATCTCAGGGCTTCAATAGGATTTAGCAAGGAAGCTTTATACGCGGGCCAGAGGCCGAAGACTAATCCAACAAATAAAGAAAATGCTGTTGCTAAAATTATTGAGAACATTGAGATTTTTACTGCCCAACCAGCAAAAAAAGTTAAAAGTAACGACACTCCAGATCCTAAACCTACACCTGCAAGTCCGCCAATTAAAGACAGCAAAACTGCTTCAATCAAAAATTGAATCATAATATCCTGACGATTAGCGCCTATGGCTTTTCGCAAACCGATTTCTTTAGTCCTTTCAGTCACAGATACCAACATGATATTCATAATACCAATACCGCCAACTAACAAAGAAATAGCTGCAATTGAACCAAGCAGCATTGACATCGTTTTGGTGGTAGCTTCTAAAGTCGCTTTGATATCTGCCATATTACGCACTTGAAAAGCATTATCTTGGTCTTTAGGACTGATCCTATGACGTTTATTCAACAGTTGCTTAATTACATCTTGAATATTGTCAACGACTCTGCCGAAACTCCTTCCACATAAAGAGAATCAATATATTGCTTGCCCAGTACCCTGAACATAGCTGTCGTAATAGGAATTAGGATGACATCATCCTGGTCTCTAAAAGTGCTGGCACCTTTTGAAGGTAAAATTCCGATGACTTTAAAATTAATCATATTGATTTTAATTTCTTCACCAATAGGATTCTTATCACCAAAAAGCTGTGAAACCACTGTCGTTCCCAAAAGAGCTACCTTGGCACGGCCTACCACTTCTAGGTCTGTGAAAAATCTCCCCATATCAGGAATATATGCTCTCATGGGCGCATAATCGACATCCACCCCATCAACTTCCGTATTCCAATTTTTACTTCCAGCAACAACCTGCGCATGTCCAGACACTGTGCCTGAAACCCTTAAAACCTGGTCAGAAATCTGGCGAACAGCGGTCACGTCAGCAAATGTTAATCGGGTGACAGAAGCAGCCTGTAAAGACACTCCGCCTGAATTAAAGTTCCCTGGACGCACCATCAGTAAATTAGAACCTAATGAAGCTAACTGTGCCTGGATTGATTCCTGTGCCCCTTGTCCTAAAGCCAACATGGCTATGACTGCTGCTACTCCAATAAGAATACCTAAAATAGACAATAATGAGCGCAATTTATGAGAAAGCATGGCGTACACAGCCTGCTTGAAAGAATCTAACCATTTGCCCGCATCATAAATAGAAGACACTGCTTTATCAATAAAGCTCCAGTCTGTTTTGGGCATGTTAAGGGTTGGTATCAATTTGTCTTTTTGTACCTGATCAGATATGACTTGTCCATCTTTCATCTCAATGACCCGGCTGGCATAAGAAGCCATGTCTTTTTCATGAGTGACCATGACAATTGTTTTTCCTTGATCATGAAGCCCTTTTAAAATGGCCATGATTTCATCTTTACTCTTACTATCCAAATTCCCGGTTGGCTCATCTGCCATTAAAAGCATAGGTTCATTGACTAAGGCACGGGCAATAGCCACCCTTTGCTGTTGACCACCGGAAAGTTCATTGGGTTTATGGTCTATACGATCCGATAAACCAACCGCTTGTAGTTTTTCTTGGGCAAGGGAGAGATTATGTACAGACGCGTAGACCAATGGTAAACTTGCATTCTCCAAGGCTGACATGCGGGGCAATAGATGGAATTGTTGAAATACAAAACCTATAAGCCGATTACGGACAAGGGCCATTTGTTCATCTGTCAATTGGGTAACATCATAACCAGCCAGCTTATAACTTCCACTATCAGACCTGTCTAAAAGCCCGAGCATATGCATAAGCGTCGATTTTCCAGACCCGGAAGAACCCATAATTGCCACGAATTCACCAGCATTAATGATTAATGAAACATTATTAACTGCCTGGACTTTTTGGGCCCCTATAAAATATGTTTTAGTAATATTCTTTAATTCAATCATATATATCTTATCTGCCCCTGCCCGCAGGCATAAAAGGATTACTGCCTCCTTTTGGCTTATTTATCGAGAAATTCTTTAATTTGATGACCACATTATCGTCTTCTTTTAATCCACTGACGATTTCAATATTCTTATCATCACTAAAACCTGTCTGTACTTCCTGTTGAATAGGCTTATTGCTATCAGTACCTACGAGAAAAACAAAATTATGATCTCCATTTTTATTTATTGCTGCTATCGGCAATAACAATAAGTTATCTTTACTTTGCACAATAAAATCTACATTAGCATTCATGCCAGAACGAAAAAACGCTGGTATTTCCTTAGGCTGTAGATCCACACTATAAATAGTCACATTATTAACTGTCGTTGACTCATAATAAATATGGTCTACCACGGCCTTGATTTTTGTATCTGGGTATGCGTCCAAAGTCACTACCGCGTTTTGATCCATCTTTACCCTTCCAATATCAGTTTCATCAACTTGCGCCCGGATGATTAAATGGTCAGAAAGTACAAGCACCGCATCTGTGGTGGTGACCGTCTGTCCAGGCTGGGTGGTGGCAACTATCACCTGTCCATCAATGGTGGCCAATAACGGGATGGCCTTATAAACATCCACCCATTTCTTATACTCTGCTTGACCTTCTCCTCTTGCAGCATCTAAAAGGGCAGCGCGATCCGTTGAACTCATCCATGCTAAAATTTGACCGGTTTTTATCAAGTCCCCTTCTTGGACAAGAATTTGCTCCATCCTTCCGCTTACTGGAGCTTTAATTTCAAGACGATTTTTAGGAAGCACAGTCGCTGTGGTGGTAATAATCGTCTGTATCGTTCCATAATGCGGATTAATAATTTTTTGGCTCTCTGAGAAATCAACTGACTTCCCCTTAAGAAAAAACCATCCTAAAACCGATACGATTAAAATACCAATAACAATGAATACTAAAGACTTTTTAATTTTCATATTCCAATGTCCTTCCTTGGGCCGCAATCCAATTAGCCTCAGCCAACAAAGCATTAGCTTGAGTATTTAAATATGTTTTCTTACTGCTTACTAAATTGTCTTCAATAATAGTCAAGTCATTGAATGTCAAAAGACCTATGGAGTATTGCTGTTGGGCTATCCGGGAACGTTCTTGATTGGCGTCCAGAAATTTACTTTGGACTTTGACTTGTTCAATGGCATCTTGAAGGGTGCCCCATGCTTGATCCAAAGACAATACGATGCTGTCTTTGAGGCTCTGCTGCTGATATTGCAAGCCCTTATAAAGACTTTTAGACTGGTCTAATTGGGCAAGCCTTGAACCACCTTCTAACAAAGGCCATGTCAATTCCACTCCCACATTAGTACCATATGCCTTGGGAGGCCAATTTGTATCGCTCTTGTCAGCCCCTCCGACTAAGGAAATAGCTGGCCAAAGATTACCCCGGCTTGATTTCAGGTCAAAAGAAGCTGCGTTTGTCTGGGCGATTAATTGCAATAACTGAGGGTTGTTATCTACTAATGTCTTAAAATCAGGTTTCTCTTGATATGCGGCGCTAATATCAAAATCCCCTTGTGCTTGGACACTTGCTAGGTTCATGATACCTATTTCTTTAAGTAAATTTCTCTGAGCCACTTCTAACCCGCGACTGGCCTGATTTATTTCAAACTGTGCTTCTGCTAGATTTGCTTGAGCGGTCAACAATGACCCGCTATTTTCGACACCAGAGTTATAATATTTAGTAATCAAATCAACACTTTGCTTACGGATATCGTAAATATCCTTAGTTAAAATTATAAGTTCTTGTGCTTTTAATAAATTAATAAATGCAGTCCTTAACCGAAGTCTAACTTGAGAGGAAACAAACTGAAAATTCCATTGGGATGCCTTTACATTTTCTTTGGCAGCATTAACATTATTCCACGTTTTTAATCCATCAAAAAGAAGTTGTGATCCAGAAACTCCGTAAGCATAGATCGTAGTGTTTGATGATACATCGCTAGCGGCATTGGATTTTAACTGTGTCACGCTTAAATTGGTACTGGCCTGAGGCCACAATGTGCTCGCGGTGATGATCTTAATGTCCTTGGATTGACGGATACTTTCTTTTGCAGAAAGCAAATCAGGATGATACAAGGAAGCTTGACGAAGGCAGTCGACCCATGTCATTTGTTCTTCTGCCCATAGGGGCTGACAAAGAAGTATAAAAATTATAAAAATTATAAACTTATTCAAAATACTCCTTATTCTTTAACAAAATCTGTAAGATCTTTAGGGGGCAACGCTGCACGTAAGGCATTAAGGACCGCAAAAACATCAATAATCTCTTGGGCTACAGCGCCTGCCACTGGTAATAAATATCCTCCAGCAGCCAATAACATCCCTAAAACTGACAATGCCATGCCACCTACGGCACTTTGCAAGGCAATCGTACGCATCCTGTGGCTTATATGCATAAGTTCATCGACCTTGGCTAATGAACTTTCCATAATGACTGCCCCGGCAGCTTCAGCGGTAATATCGCTATTTTTTCCAAATGCAATGCCTACAGTTGCCGCGGTAAGTGCCGGAGCGTCATTAATACCATCCCCCAAATAAATAGTCGGTCCCTGAATGGTTTCCTGGCGGACAATATCGATCTTTTCCTCCGGACTTTTAGATGCGTAAACCAAATTAATACCCACTTTATCTGCCAAATACTTGACTTCACTCTCACGGTCACCGGAAACTATCATCACTCTATCAATTTTATGTTGAGGACTTAAATGTTGGATAAACGACTTGCCCTCTAAACGAGGTTCATCATGAAAACGAAAATGAGCTGCCAATTGATTATCAATAACAAACACACATTCCAAACCACCCATTTGTGTTATGTCCTTAAACCATGGTTCCTTACCTTCTTTAATTAATTTACTTCGACTGGTAATTAAAATAGTATGCCCATCAACAATGCCTTTTAACCCTTGCCCAGGTGATTCACTGATCTGGCTAACTTCAATCGCAGTTACTCCTGCTTTTTGGGCCGCTTCAACTATTGAATGCGCTAACGGATGCTTGGAATACTGTTCTAAACTTGCCGCGTATTTCAAGATTTGGGTCTTATCGAAATTATTAAAACAACTGACCTCAGTCACAATTGGCCTCCCATAAGTCAAAGTTCCTGTTTTATCTAAAATAATGGTACGGCAACGGTCGATTTGTTCTAAAATAGCCGGATTCTTGATTATAATCCCACGACGAGCGCTTAATGAAATTGAGCCTATTACTGCAACGGGGATAGCTATTAATAATGGACAAGGTGTTGCAATCACCAATACCGATAAAAATCTCATAGGATCATGACTATAGACCCAAGCCACTATGGCTAATACCAGGGCCAAAGGCGTATAGATCGCCCCTAACTGGTCTCCCAAACGTTGGATTGATGGACGTTTTTCTTCTGCGGCACGCATGACCTCCATTATTTTGGCATAGCGTGAATCAATGGCACGGTTTGTTGCCCGTATCGTTAACGATGCTTCACCGTTAATAGCACCGGAAAGCACGGCTGATCCAGCCACTTTTGATATAATAAACGGTTCTCCCGTTAAATAAGACTCATCCATTGCCCCATGCCCCTCAATAACTTCTCCATCAACTGGACAAATTTCATGAGGAAAAATGACCAACTCATCACCGGTATTGATTTGGTCAATTGTTATATCAATAATGTCCTTTATACGCTTACGGTGAGCCGTGTTTGGCATACGCTTCGCTAAAGCTGCTAATACTGATGAAGCACGCCTCACAGCAAAACTTTCTAATGCCTCCCCGCCAGAAAGCATTAGTACTACCAAGGTGCCTGCCAAGTATTGCCCCAATAGAACAGATGCTATGATTGAAATTCCCGCTAAAAGATCGGAACCAAATTGACGTTTAACAATTTTTTTTAGTAAATCCCAAACCAAAGGAGTTCCACCTAAACCCAATGTAATCCACAATGGCCAATTGGCCCAATGAATCGAAGATCCAAATATGAATCTCAAGATAAGATGTGCGCATACGCCTGCAATGGCTAAAATTGCTATATAGATTTCTTTACCCTTACCATTCATAGCTTTTCCTTTAAATAATACGCCGCACTTTTGCAACAAGAAATGGCATAACTACGATCAATAACAAACCAATTTATAAGCCGCTATACAGTTATTTATTCCTTAACCGTAATATGATTATATAAACAACTACCGTCGCCACAGCTGCAAGACTCAATGAAACGATGAAAAAGCCAATACCTATTGGAACAAGAACATCAAAAACAGACACATCAAATAACTTTACCCATCTAAAGTCCTTAATTATTCCCATCATATCCGCATGAACTTTAATGTAATCAAGTCCTCTTAATGCAGCGCCTATTTTGATGGCTAAAATAAGCGTAATAAAAGAAATCCATGTATTGGAAAGTACACTTCCTAAAAAAGCGCTTAGACGGTTTACCCTGAATATAATCGCAAGTAAGAACGCAATAGGAGGGCCAACACCGGGCATCACTCCAATAAAAACCCCAAGACCAAAACCAAGAGCAATCTTTATTGGACTGTCCTTAATCCTTAAAAGTTTGAGATATGCTAATTTTACCAATCTTTTAAGTTTATTTAGTAATGATTTTCTTTGCATACTAAAGTTTAAGTTATAATAAATTTATGGAAACACTTTCTTTGCTCGCCTTGGGGCTGGTCATTCTTGTAAGTTGCATATCAAAAACTAATCCTGGCTTACTTGCCTTAGGATTTGCGTGGCTCCTTGGACATTATGGGGCACACATGAACCTTAATGAAATTGCCTCAGGATTTCCTACTTACTTATTTGTCGTTCTTGTTGG
>CAZKUL010000134.1:0-7140 GCA_964555945.1 uncultured Planctomycetales bacterium | reverse complement strand
GGGGTAGGGAGGGGGGAAAATAGCCCAATTACGTTATTTCACCCCCACCTTACCTCCCCCATCGAGGGGGAGGAATTTATATATCCAATTCACATCATATTATACTAAATTTCAATTTGTCTTCCAATTTCTACAACAGATTTATTGGGCAGATTTAAGAACTCATCGATCTGCGCTGAATTGCGTTGGAGAAAAGCATAGATTTTCTCCTGCCACAAGGGCAACCCCGTCCCATCCGGACAGTGCAGGATGGTTTCATGCGCCACATAATAGGTGACATCGCTCAAATCAAGATGGCATTCATAAATCTTGGCTTGTTGCAAAAGTGCCGGAATATCCGGTTTCTCCATAAAGCCGTAATAGCCAATCAGTCTCCAGAAATCCGGTGCCACGCATTCTACGGTGAGCCTTTCGCTATCATCCACCCATGGGGTCTGGGTGATAAGAACTGTTAGCGACACCACATGTTGATGTAAGGTCTTATTAAAGGTGACCTGCCAGACGATAATGGGCGGTGTTTTTTCAGTTGTTTTGCTTAAAAAAACAGCTGTGCCAGGCACACGAAGCACCTTCAAGACATGCAGTCGCTCAACGAATTCACGCACAGGGACTGTGAGGGCGAACATACGTTTGGTCAAGGCGACTGAGCCGCGCCGCCAGCTTAACATCACCATGTAGGTGCCGACAGCCAGGACCAAAGGCACCCACCCTCCTTCTTTGATCTTAAGAAGGTTCGCACTAAAAAAAGCGGCATCAATGCAAAAAAATGTGCCTGCGACACCCAAGCTGGCAGCCAGGGGCCATTTCCAGATCTCCCGGGTCATGACAAACAGCAGGGCCGTTGTCAGGAGCATGGTCAAGGATACGGCGATGCCATAAGCCGCGGCCAGGCGGTCAGAACTGCCAAAAAATATAGTTATCCCCACCGTGACGATCATCAGGACCCAGTTGACCGCGCTGATGTAGATCTGACCGTAACCTTTTGAAGATGTCTGAGTGATTTTAAGTCGCGGGCACCAGCCTAAATGAATGGCCTGACGGGTCATCGAATAGGCGCCTGTGATAATGGCTTGGCTGGCAATGATCGTGGCTGACGTGGCCAGAATAATGAGCGGTATAAGCAAGATTTTGGGGCACAACTGATAGAAAATATTATCGTTGATCGGGCCGCCGCTGATGAGTAGCGCCGTCTGGCCCATGTAATTGAAGATCAAGGACGGCAAGACCACGCCATACCAGGCTAGACGAATGGGTCCTGCACCAAAGTGTCCCAAGTCCGCATAGAGGGCTTCGGCACCGGTGACAGCCAGAAAAACTCCGCCAAGGACCAAAAAGCCTTGGGAAGGGCTGGTGAAAAGATAATGGAATCCATACCAGGGATTAAGGGCCCAAAGGACTGAGGGCTCTCGCGCTATGCCCCAGAGGCCTAACAGGCCAATGGTGAGAAACCAAATGGCCATCAGAGGCCCAAAGACCCATCCAATGCGTGCGGTGCCGTGGTACTGACATGCAAAAAGCGTCAGTAAAATACCAACGGAAATAGGCAATACATAAGGAGCTATCCACGGCGTTGGTATTTTTAGACCCTCGATCGCCGATAATACTGAAATCGCCGGTGTGATCGCGCCATCCCCATAAATGAGCGCAGCGCCAAATAGCCCAAGGGTGATGATCACAGGCCTGTGATGCTTATGCATGCGTAACATGGACATAAGCGCCATGATCCCCCCCTCCCCATTATTATCCGCGCACATCACAAAGGTCACGTATTTAAGAGAGACGGTTATCAATATTGTCCAGATAAGCAGGGATAAAAGCCCAAGGGCAATTTCAGCGGTGGGTTTGCCGCCGGCGAGTGTTATGACGGTCTTAAGCGTATACAGCGGGCTCGTTCCTATATCGCCAAAAACAATCCCGAGAGCTGCGAGTGCCAGGCCAGTATAAGGTGAAGTCTTTTTATCTATATTCATGAGCAATAACTGACCTTTATTTCCATCCTAATTCTTGAAACAAATTTGTAGACGCCTTCAGGTAACGGTCTTTGTTAATTTCATTTAGCCAAAAATTCTTAATATCCTGGTCCTTTTCAACACGATCATCGCCAATATGCTGGCCCTTGAACATGGGCATGACATCCCAGTTGGAATCAATGTAACAAAATGCTTCCACTTTTTGTTGGTCGATAAATTGAAAAATATGGTGAAGGAAATCCATTTTGCCACGAGACGTATACATGCCCCAAGGGGTTGATTCAGCAATCATGAAAGGTTTGTGATGCCCCCTAGCCAATTTCATAAAATTTGCCGTGGTCCATAATTGTTCAGGCGTATTGAACATCGAAGCTCCAAACCAATCCACATAATTATCGCCGGGATACCAGTCCATCCATTGTTGCCCCGGTTTTTCCACCCAGCAATAGGAATGCCAGACATAGGCAGCATTTTGGACACCTTCTTTGCGTAAATAATCAACCACATAGCGGAAAGTCTTTATATATTGATGAGGGTCGTAATGATTCATGGGATTGTCAAATTCATAGCCGATGCGCAGGTATATCGGCCTATTGGCTTTTTTGATCCATTGGGCCAATGTTTTTAAGTGCGCATCATACCTTCCGGCCAGGGAGCCTTCGAGCGCATCTACCATGTAGAGTCCTATTTGGATAACAGAGTTTGGGTAAGACTTAAGCAGGGCATTGCTGTCCTGAGGGCCGGCCCCGTAATCCGTCGGCCCGTTGAGGCCTTCGAGCTTTTGAAGGGAGGTATAGACCATGGTCCCTCCGGGCGTGCTTCCGGTCGAAGCCACGTAACGGGCGATCGTGTCGCGGTCTTGGCCCACCAAAAGGAGGGTTTTTCCTGAGGGAGGTGCGAAAGGGTTTGAATCGGCTAGGGCTTGGCCATAAAAGATTATCAGCAGCCAGGCGCATGCAACAATAATCGCCCTCGTGTTTATTAATAGCGTCATGGGTTAAGATTTTTCTTAAAGATTCTTAAAGGTAAGTGACGTGCAATCACATCGAAATCCTTATCTTTATGGAATAGATGCACATGTGTCTCAATAGCCATAGCCGCAATAAGGGTATCTACAGTTTTTATGACGGGATTTCCTTTTTGTGCGCATTTTCTAGATATTTGAGCGGCATGAATGTATGTTTCAATGCCCTTGGGCCTCAGAATGGGAAATAATAAGAGTTGTTCCTTGAGTTCAATAAATGATTTTTCGTGGTGGATGCCTTGCAGAATCTCTGTTAAATGGATGTCCGCCAAGCAAACATCTTCATCCGCAAGGATCAACTCCCTTAAAATCGAGGCTGATTCTGTGTTTGCATAATTAAAAAAATCTATCCACACGGAGGTATCGACAAGAATCAAACCCTGGGCCCTCTTAAGCTATTGAGATTCCCATTCCATATACCGGAGTCCATGTATTTGACAATATTACGGCGTTTAAGCCGTTTGACCAGCTCGCTTAAGGCCAAATGCAATACGGCTTTTTTGGTAGGTAAATGGGAAAGAGCCAAAGCATTGTCCATAAGTTTGTCATCCAGGTCTACATTTGTTCTCGACATAGTCTCACCCTCCTTACACAAAATATACACTTCTTTTGTGTATGTGTCAAACCCACTCTTAATTCTCTTTTATTATCCTGCCTTTAACATGACCATGGGTTGATTCTCATTAGCAGGTCTTGGAAAGTTATCAATATTCCCTGTTTCTTGGTTTTTAAATGCTTGGGGCACTAGATGAAGGCCAAGCCAAGTACGAATGTCCTTCATTGGCTGGATATTGATGATTACTGGAAAAAGCCCAGGCGCATTCTCTAATTCCCTTAATTGCATGGGGTTTATGTGGAATCGGATGCCCTGTCCGTTGTTTTGGACAGTCATGGCCTTGTCAGAGGTCAGGTCGATACCGCCTCTATGAAAAGTTGAGCTCATGGCTGGGGACGCTTTCATGGGGTAAAAATGACTGTCTATGAAACCTTCATCAGTAACTATTCCCAATTTAACAGTTTCAGATTTTAAGTGGATTTCAACGGCGGTTGCGGGTAATAAACTTAAAACTCCTTTATGAGTTCTAATATGAAACCAAATCTTCTGAGATGAGTGCACAAACATTTGATCTACCTTCTCCTGGTCAACGAAACTGCCGCTTGTTCGACCTATAAGAAATCCCTGCCAGGTCAACCAATGGCCGCTATAATAGGTATTTAATTTTGCTCGAAGAGATTCTGTTGAATTAGCGGATATTATCTCTGCTTCCACGTTGGCCTCTTTCAGATATTTCTTAGCGGTAATATCAATCGCTAAATGCCATCCTTCAACAACCGCGTATACTACCCAATGATCCTGGAATCCTGTGGGATTCCTCTTGATCATGTCCCCTGAACCTATGATGGTTGTCCAAACAGCGTGCTGACTTTTAAGTAGATTCAACATCAATTTTATGCTGCATTCCCTGCAATTATCTGCCAGCGCTGTAACTTCATGATGTGTTTCAGCGATTATGCCCGATAATTTGACTAACACATTTTCCGGTACGTGACCATGGACCCGTATCTTGCCTTCTTTTAGGTTCCAATCAACGGCATCTATTCGTTCTGAACGATGTCGTAATAGATCTTCTGTATTACTCATTGTCTTTATCATGGCAGCATCAAAATTCAACTCACGCGGTGGTTGAGCATGAATATCATCGACAAAATAAATAGTGAATATTCTATCCTTAAAATCATTGATTGGGGAAGTGCTACGCAGGACCATCCGACATATAAGACCCACCCGTGTCCTGATTTCTCGAATTTCTGTAATTTCTGTCTGGATTGTAAGGGATGTGGGGCGATGAGCATTGGGTTTAAATCCTATGGAGTCATTGACTATTAGTTTTTTACCATTAGTGAAAGTAATTACGTTTGGTGTATATAATGTCTTGCCAAGCCTAACGGCTTCTTCAAACATATTTTCTTCTTTAGAAGGATTGTAAGCGTGCAACCCTACTATTGGACTCATGTGTGAGATGTCCCCATATTTTTTCATCCGTTTCATCAAGCTAATTGGCCAACTGGATTCATCAACATCTTCAAAACCGTAATCTTCTCCCTCATTGTCATTCGCATGGGTCCTTCCCTCATTAAATTCATTGATCAGGTCTTCCGGGGATAGGATATGGATCAATTTAAGAAAGACCTCATGTGACGTAAAATATCTGGTAATGGCCGCTTTAATCCCTCGGCTTCGGGCAGCAGCATTGTGATAAAATAAATTGGCGAGGCTATTGGTCAGGTCTACCATCGTGTAAAGCATTATGGCAAAATATTTTCGATGCTCATTTACAACATTGACCTCTTGCGCGTTCATTTGAACATTTGCCGTCAGGCTGTACTCATAATCCTGGATGTTCTGGGCAAAGTTATGGCTGAAAGCATAATTCTCTACCTCAATGTTTAGGTGGCCGGCCAATGTTCCTGCCATAATAGATTCGGTATTCTCAGGGCCATACAGCGCTGAAATGGCGCTTTTCATGGTTTGAATATCGAGGGTCATCGCCGCATCCAGTTTACCCACGTCATACTTAGATCTCTTTTCTGAAATTAAAATATCGTACGCTTCTTTAATTCTTAAAAATTGTTTTGCATCTCCCGTTCCTGGAACATCCGGGTGGAATATCCGGGCTTTCTTTCTATATGCACTGGTGATGGCTTCAGGCGAGGCGTCAGGTGCAACATCTAATGTCTTATAATATCCTTTGTAATCAGTCACTTTATGAGTTTTAGTATGCTCTGCAGTTAATAATTCAGCGAACATTGAGTAAAATTCATTGTTCAATTCAGGTGTTGCAAGATGTGGATGAGTAGCTAATATTATATTTAACGTGTTAACAATTTGTCGCGCTAATACAAAATCCCTTTTTTTTATGGCTTCCGAAAACATATTTCTTCCATTATTCAAATAAAAAAGTTCTAAATGCGTTAATTTCTTTTCCCTTGATGAATTGTTACTCGTTTGCCCTGACTTTATGGCACGCACTCGTGCTTTTTCAGCGATGAAATAAACTAGTGTCAAAGCTGAGAGATAATACACGGTCAATCCTAGACCTGTTAACTCTAGGGCCAAGTGTATGTCTTGAATAGCATTGGCCGGTGAAGCAATGAACATCGATGCTCCAATTGACATCAACCTTGGTCCAATGGGTGTTTTCTTGAATATATTTGTCTGGAGCATATCTTTGATAACCATAGCTTTATCCATGGCTTTCATATTCATCGTTAATCCACCGGAAAAATATTTTCTTGGCATGCTCTCCTGCGTCACTGGGTCAACTTCTTCTTTAATGTAATTGTAAGCGCCTTTTTTGAAGGCTTTTAAATATTGTTGATAGATGTATTGTGGATCCCCGATTAATGCATTCGGGGATGACATTTGATTTGTATTTGTGGAGGACAAGGATTTTGCATAACCTACACCGGCTATTTTGTTTTTATTCTCGTAGACTGCGGCTAAAATGCTTTGTTTGATTTTTTTCTTGTACCATGTGGCTAGGATGAGGGAATTGTAGACTTGGCGTAGTTGGGAGAAATTTTTGCCGGTGTTAACTTCCTTGGTCAGTTCGGGGATGATGATTTCGCGGACAATTGTGGAGCCCAATTGATTGATATCTGTAGGGGCTGGTTCATAACCTGCCCGTTCTTGGGTGGGTTTGGAACCCACCCCTACATCGTTTTTGTATAGTGCCAGATAATCTTGCTCCAACATCACTTTTAATTTTGATTCCACCACATAGGCTGTTCCTGATTTTGCGTTCTCATAGACAACGGCTTTTTCGGGGACTATCCAGACTTTGTTAAAGGTATTGACTGGGATGTTTGTGGTGCCAAACCTTCGAGAGGCTTCGGCGTATATTCTTTGCCAGAATTTCTTGCCGGTTTTGCCTTCTGGATAGATGAGGCTGGCGGTGATTTGTTTGAGCATGTAGTCTTCGGCCAATAGGTCGCGCCCCATTTCGGTGCGGCCAAAGGATTCTGGCACGATTCGGTCCTTCTCGTAAGGGCTTAAATTGACCCATAGGTCTTTTTCAGGGATAGTTAAAGAGGCAAGAAAATATTTGATGAGGCGGGTGGATTCTTCTTGTAGGGGCGGGTTCA
>CAZKUL010000133.1:0-7247 GCA_964555945.1 uncultured Planctomycetales bacterium | reverse complement strand
CTAATCTCGACCAAGCCAAGATGATTATAATTGGCAGGATTTTAATGATTCCCTATATTACCCGTTTAGCAGCTCTCCATGAAAATAGTTTTGTTTCTTGATTTGCAATAGTAATATCATTGTGATATCATTTAACTATGCCCCCCAAAATACGACAATTGATCACTGACCTTGAAAAAGCAGGTTTTAGAGACCGGGGCGGAAAGGGAAGTCATAGAAATTTTATACATCCGGATTGTCCATATCCGGTGGTCATCTCCGGTAAATTAGGGGAAGATGCTTTACGGTATCAGGAAAAAGCGGTTATGCTGGCTCTCAAGGAGGTGCAAAAATGATCCGCAATACATCAAACAATTATCTTAAAGTGGTGGAATGGTCGGAGGACGATCAATGTTATGTAGGAACGGCCCCTGGTTTAATCTTTGGCGGGGTTCATGGAAAAAGCCAAGAAAAGGTCTTTAAAGAATTGTGCGTTGTCGTTGAAGAGGCCATTGCAACACTTCATAAAGAAGGGAAGCCGCTTCCTTCTGAAACCACTAATAAAGATTTTTCAGGAAAAATTGCCTTAAGAATTTCCCCGAGTTTGCATAAGAAAATAGCCATTAAAGCACAACAAAACGGAGAAAGCATCAATAGATTTATTCAAGAACAACTAGAGAATAAAGTCAAATTAAATTGAAGACGCGTTTCGGAGGATATTCATGGATATCGGTATGCATATCACGGATATTTTGGTAACGATCATGGGGGTATTCTCCGCGGCAATGCTGCCTCTTTTGTTTTTTGCCCTATTTAGAAAAGAGAGGAGCGAAAGCCTTCAGCCCAAAGTCCGAATGTACCTGGGGCAGAGTATTTTTATATTAATTTGTGTTGGAAGTTATTTCTTTATAAATAAAACGCTCGGCTTGGTGCTTTTTGTCTGTAATGGTCTTGCGGCTTTTTTATCGCATCTAAGATGCAAAAGAGGCTATAAAAAAAGTTCTAACCTTCTCTCGCCAGCGACCCCAGTTGTGACCCTCATGCGAACCAAGGCTCAAGCGAGCCACAGTCGTCTGGGGGTTTTTCTTTGTCTGAAGGAGATCTAAACCCAGTTAATCCTTTAGAAATGATCATTCTTATGAAGCGTTTGGGAAAATATGCAGGTATTCGGCCTCGAACCTATTGGTGGGTAACTCCTTTTTACACCATAATAAGGAGTGCCTGGCAAAAGTTCTGCTTAGGAAATCGTCTTGAAGACTTAGGTCAGGGCCAGCTTACCTGATCCAAAGACTAGAGAGAAATTGTTACCGTTTTTACACGTTCCGTCAGATAGCATTCTAATGGAAGCAATTATTAAGACAGACTCTGTGTTTTATAAAAATGATATAAAGCCGTTACAGAAAAAATATAATTGGAATCTTAGTCTTTCAAGAATTAATAAGGAAGAGTATTTAAGATGGCAAAGATTTTTTAGAGAGAAGCATCCCAAAAAACCTTTGTTATTTGATATTGCATGGTCTGTTAACAGGTGATGTAGTATACAAATTTCATGCCTTCCTTAAAAAAATAGTAATACTTGTTTGTGGAAAACAGCTAAAGCGTCCTATGGTTCGTTTTGTCATGGGAGAGTGATAGGATTTGAACTCCCATAAGGTGTTAATAAAAATCTTGACTATTTTCTATGTTGCGGTATAAATAGAAATCATTTCCTATTATGCATACACAATACATTCAAAAATTAAAATCACAAAAGCTAAAAATAACGCCTAAGCGTCAGGCCATCCTGGACTATTTTATTAAGGAAGGCCGGTATCTAACTCCGGAGCAAGTTCTAGAAAGATTAAAAAAGAATTTTAAACATTTAAGTTATCCCAGCGTTTACAGGAATTTAGAATCTTTCAAAGACTGCGGTATTTTAGTTAAAATACAGAGAGATGATAGGCGTTTATGCTATGCCTTATGTAACGCTCATGAAAGTTCTCATCACCATCATCATATTGTATGTATTAAATGCGGCAAAGTTGACGATGTTGAAGGCTGTGCTCTGTCTGGAATCAAGAACGCAAGTGGCTATAAGGTCTTGAAGCATACTGTGCAGCTAGAAGGACTTTGCCCAAAGTGTATGTAGAAATTTTTTTAAACTATAGATGGAAATAGTTTCTATTTAAAAAAGGGGGGGAAACGATGACTAGACTTACAAAGTTGTTAGATGTGGGGAAGGTGATGTTATTAGGATTTCTTATACTTGGCCTAGGGGTAACTCAGGCTCATGCGGATAAGGTTAATGTTATAGCCACCATCAGTATTATTGGTGATGTGGTCAAGAACGTAGCAGGGGATTCAGTAAATCTGGTTACTTTAGTTGGGCCGGATGGAGATGCCCATGAATATGAGCCAATACCGGCAGACTCCGTGAATTTAGCTCACGCGGATATTATTTTTGAAAATGGCTTACACCTGGAACATTGGCTCGATAAATTGTATACGGCCAGCAGCTCAAAAGCCAAACGTGTTGTTGTGTCTCAAGGAGTTGCCCCCAAGATTTTTGAAGACATTCCTCAGGAAACTGATCCGCATGCTTGGCAAGATGTCACCAATGTCATCCTTTATACGCAGAATGTACGTGATGCTCTTATTGCTATTGATCCCATTAATAAAGACTCAAGAGAGGGAATATTTTTAACCATTAAATAGAAATGGTTTCTATTTACAACAAAGGGAGGCGGTTTATGTGGGTATGGTTTCTGGTTGGGTTTTTATGTTTTTTCTCGATTAATAGTCAAGCGGATGATTCATCCATTCCGTCATCAACGCAGCTTAGTGAAGTGGATGTTATTGGAAAATTAGATCAGGCCCGTAACAGTATTCAATCCAGCCTTGGGGCGACAAATTATAATATCAACACAGATCAAATCGACGATCAGGCTCAAGGTGACAATGCCTCCTTTAATCAGGTTCTCTTAAGGGCCCCTGGTGTGGCCCAGGATTCATTTGGGCAATTGCATGTGCGTGGGGAACATGCCAACTTGCAATATAGGATCAATGATATTTTGTTACCCGAGGGACTGACAGGGTTTGGCGAAGAACTTGATACGCGCTTTGTTGATAATGTTTCCTTAATTGACGGATCGCTTCCGGCCCAATACGGTTTCCACACGGCAGGTATTGTGGATATCCACACCAAGAGTGGGGCATTTACCAATGGTGGGGACATCTCCATGTATGGAGGTAGTCATAGTGAGGTCAATCCCAGCTTTACCTATGGAGGTTCGGCACCTGGCGGGATCAATTATTTTGCCACCGGTAGTTACTTGGAAGACAACCTAGGCATCGAAAATCCGACTGATGGTACTTCAGCCATCCATGATCAGACTCAGCAAGGTAAGATGTTTGCGTATGTTTCCAAGATTATTGATGATACCAGCCGCTTTAACGTGATGCTGAGTGCTTCCCATAGTGATTTTCAAATTCCCAATAGTTCCGGCGGATCTCCATTTACGGATACTGCCGGTAATCCTTTGCCTTTACCAAGCATTGATTCAAGCGATGTGAATGACCGCCAAATAGAGCAGAATTTTTATGGTGTTGTTGCATACCAGAAGGCTGAGGTCAAACTAAATTATCAGGTATCAGCTTTTACTCGTTTCAGTGAGGTCAATTATCTGCCGGATGAAATCGGAGGCCTGGAATATAACGGGGTAGCTACCAAGATAAATGATAGCATATTAACCAACGGCGTTGAAGTGGATGGCAGTTACCAATTAAATGATAATCACACCCTGCGGGCAGGGTCGATTTTTACAATCAGTGATGCTATTAACGAGAATGATTCCCTGGTTTTCCCCGACAGTGGTAGTGGGGTGAGCGGGCCTGAAGAATCGGTCAATGTTAATAATCAAAAGCAGGGAGAAACATATGGTATTTATTTGCAGGATGAATGGAAAGTTTTTGATCCTTTGACCATTAATTTCGGTGGCCGTTTTGACCAATCATACCAATACCTTAATGAGTATCAATTCAGTCCTCGTATTAATGCTGTCTATCAAGTCAATGAGTCAACCAAGGCCCACGCTGGGTATGCCCGTTATTTTACACCGCCGCCGCTCGAGTTGGAACAAAACGCCAATCCTGCTATTTTTGATAATACAACCAATGCGGCTGGGGTCGATGTTAATTCACCGGCTAAGGCGGAACGCGCGAATTATTATGATGCTGGCGTGACACATAATTTCTCACCTGAATTGCAAGTGGGTCTGGATAGCTATTACAAAACCGCCATAAACCAACTTGATGACGGACAGTTTGGGGCGGCACCCATTGTTACTCCTTTTAATTATAAAGAAGGTAAGATTTATGGGACCGAATTAACAATCAATTATAAAAAAGGTGGTTTTTCTGGTTATGCGAATGCAGCCTACAGTCATGCCTTAGGAAAAACGATATCTTCTAATCAGTTCCAATTTTCACAGGATGATTTGAATTACATCTCCGAGCATTGGATACCTTTAGACCATGACCAGAGTCTTACGGTTTCTGCTGGACTGGCCTATGAGTTCGATAACTTGTCGTTGTCAGCGTTGAATAAAACCAAGGTTTATGCTGATCTACTTTTTGGCAGCGGGTTACGCGAAGACGGTGATACACCCAATGGTAAACGTGTAGGGTCTTATAATCCCATTAATATGGGCATTGAACATACCTTTAAAATCAATGACAAGAATGACATCAAGGTACGTTTTGGTGTGGTTAATGTTTTTGATGAGGTCTATGAACTAAGGAATGGTACAGGGGTTGGTGTAGGTGCCCCTCAATTCGGTCCGCGCCGGGGATATTATGGTGGTGTGACTTATGATTTTTAAGAGGAGGGAACATGTTTAGTCTTTTTCTTAAAGGTGGCCCCATCATGTGGCCTCTCCTTATCACCTCATTGACGGCGTTTAGTGTTGTCATCGAGCGATTGTTATTTTTATGTCGTATTAAAATATCCTACAGACCGGACATTGTTAAAGCTATCTTGTCTAATGTTCAACATGGCAATATTGACAATGCCATTAAGGAAGCCCAAGACTGTCATGATTATGTCGCAACGACCTTAGTTTACGGCCTGAAACATAGGGAAGATGCTCTAAGCAATGCCTTGATGCAAGCGGCTAGTGTTGAGCTTAAACGTTTTAGCCGTGGCCTGGTTGTTTTAGACACAACAATCACCGTTGCACCCTTGCTTGGACTGTTGGGAACAGTAACAGGTATGATCCATGCTTTTGGATTATTAGGAAGCAGGGAGTTGGAAACTCCAACGGTAATCACCGGGGGGATAGCCCAAGCTCTGATTGCAACGGCTTGCGGCTTGGCTATAGCGATCATTGCCCTTGTTCCGTTTAATTATTTAAATGCGAGGCTTGAAGAAGCCCGTCATGAGATTGAACAGGCGGCAACACATCTGGAGCTTTTGTTGCTTAAACTGGAGAAAAAATCATGATTATCCCATCTCCGGTCAGCAGAAAACGGGCGAGGATCGAAATAATCCCATTGATTGATATTATTTTCTTTTTGTTGGCTACTTTCGTCATGATCTCTCTGTCGATGGTGAAAAACCAAGGGTTGAATGTGAATTTACCATCGGCACAAACCGCTGTTTCACAGGAACGTAAAGCTGCTGTGACAATTACTGTTACCCAGAAAAATGAAGTTTATCTTAATCAGAAAATGATAAGTTTGGATACTTTACCCGGACGTCTCAAAGAATTAAAAGATCAAGACCCTGATTTAAAAGTCTTTATTAATGGCGACAGTCATGCTTATTTTCAGAGAGCCATTACTGTTCTCGATAAAGTAAGGGCAGCGGGGATTACAAGGGTGGCCATTCAAACCAAAGGGGAAGATTCCTCAAATCAATAACGTTATGGTTTCCATAGATGATAATAAACAGGATATAGTCATAGCTTGGACGGTGGCAATATTGATCCACGTATTGTTCTTTTCTTTTACTGGAAAGATGTTCATCAAGCCGCCTCAATTTGCCATTGCTTCTAGTCGAGAAATTGATATCAATTTGATTGATGCGCCCAAGGAGGTAATTCGAGTCCAACAGGAAACCAATCCTGTTATTAAAAATATTGAAAAGACCATTCCTAAAATACCAAAGCCGACAGTCAGGGCTATAGAAGAATCAAAGCAACGGGTGACTTCCAAACGGTTGATTAAACCAAAGCAGGTAATGACATCCAGTGCAGAGGTAAAAGTAGAGGCTAAGCCAGATTATATCCAAAATCCGCCACCACCATATCCTGAACTTGCAAAGCAAATGCGACAAGAAGGTATTGTTATGTTAGCCGTTGATGTGGATAGGCAAGGATCACCAGTTAAAGTGATGATAATCGAAAGCTCTGGCTATCGATTATTGGATCAGGCTGCTTTGAGAGCTGTCAGTCATTGGAAATTTCAGCCCGGCCGTATTGGTGATCTACCTGTGGAGTCTGAGGTGACGGTGCCGGTGAGATTTCGCTTAGAACAATAAATCAACAACTTAGCTTAAGTTTTTTCAAAAGTGGTTCGATGGTCAAACCCTGAATGATGATGCTGAATAAAACAATACCGAAAGTTGCGGCTAAAAAGAGCGGCCGGTATTCAAATTCCGGCAACTGTAGCATCAGGATGATAGGTATAGTCCCTCGAAGTCCACCCCAAAAAAGAATGTGATTCCACATTGATGGTATGGGAGGTTTTACAATTCGGTTGAAAGCATAAATGGTTGGGTAAACAATCAAGATCCGTGAAATTAAAAAGGCTGCAATTCCTATTAATATTAGTCCTTTGAAATTGAGTAAATCATTCTTGCCAATGACCTGCAACTGAATACCAATCATCAGAAAAACAAGTGAATTCATGATGAAGTCGATGACTTCCCAAAAAGTTTCCAAGGTTTTTCGGCTTTTAATGGACATATAAGACTCGCGGCCTTTTCCCATCATTAGACCTGCTATGACAACTGCAATAATTCCGGAACAATGCAGAAATTCCGCAATAAGCGGTGTGCCAAAAACCAAGACAACGGTCAAGGCCACTTCCAGCAGAGGGTCATCAATGGGTTTTATTAATCGGAATATTAAATAGCCACATAAGGCACCCACTAAGGCGCCACCTCCGGTTACCAGCAAGAATTGGATAAGGGCTGCCCCAAGATGAATCGGTTCATTATTTTGGATCATAGCTAAAATGACCATAAAAAGAACAACTCCGGTCCCATCATTAAACAGGCTTTCCGCTTC
>CAZKUL010000132.1:0-7270 GCA_964555945.1 uncultured Planctomycetales bacterium | reverse complement strand
GCAAGATGGCGACCCGTGTTTCATAATCCGGCGGCTGAATATCGGTGATCAGCCCCCAGGCAAAGCGAGACACCAGGCGCTCCTCCAGATTGGCGATCTCTTTGGGCGGCCGATCGGAGCAGATGATGATTTGCTTATGATGATCATGCAGGGTATTGAAGGTATGGAAAAATTCTTCCTGGGTCGAGACTTTCCCGGCGATAAAATGAATATCATCGATGAGCAGAATATCAACGTGGCGGTATTTTTGGCGGAAAGCCTCGGCGGAATGGTGACGGATCGAATTAATCAACTCATTGGTAAATTGTTCCGATGAGAGGTAACAAATTTTAAGACTGGGGTTTTTGCGCTGGGCTTCGTGGCTGATGGCTTGCAGGAGATGGGTTTTACCTAAGCCCACCGGACCATAAATAAAGAAAGGATTGTAAGCCTTGGCCGGATTTTCCGCCACGGCTTGGGCCGCGGCAAATGCAAACCGGTTACCAGGCCCCACCACAAAGTTCTCAAAGAGAAACCGCGGATTCAAATGGATATTTTTGGTATCAGGGACTGCAAAAGATTTTTCAATTTGGGTTAACTTCTGCTGGGTTTTTTTATTGAGAAGCTCAGAATTAACAGCAAATTCAATATCAATCCCCTGCCCTGCTTCCGTGCGCAGGCAGCGTTCGATAATGGTACGGTAGCGTTCATCAATCCAATTTTTGAAATATTCATCAGGAGCTTGGATGGTCAAAACACCCGGATTGGTTTCACAGACACTCAAATGAGAAAACCACGTGTCGTAGGAGGTCTCACCGATGGAGGCTTTGATGGGATTTTGGGCTTTTTGCCAAACGTCCTGCAGGCTCAAGAGGCCCAATGGTTTCGAGCTCATAGATTCAGTCATAGCAAGGAGATCACAAGTTATTAACAGCTGTGGATTACATCAAAGATTCTTCCAAGGCCAAATCTCGAGGCTGTGTTAGGGCTAATCCAAGATTCGATGGGTCATTATAACAAAGCTTTCTTTGATTGCAACGATAAATTTCTAAAGATCTCATGAAAATTCTTAAACCCAGGTATTTGAAGGTCTTTTTGCTGTTGACTTCGTTCAAAGCTATGTTATAATTGCGAAACTATTAACGCCGTATGCCTGCAGTTATCAGGGGGAAACGGCCTATTTTCCAAAAATAACTATTAAAGGAAATCATGAAGAAGCATTTAAAGACACCAACCAATATAGTTGGGAAAAAAAGACACGGATTCCGTAAGCGCATGGCAACTTCTGACGGGCAAAAAGTGCTCAGCCGTCGACGGGCCAAAGGCCGCCGTAAACTTATCCCCTAATTCTGATCGGGCCAAACGCTCACGATCTTGGCTTGTGCCGGACGATTCTCCTTCTGATATGGTAAAACGAATTCTGATTTTAGGCATAAAAGCCTATCAGTGTTTAAGCCGCTCATTTGGCCCAAGAAATTGCCGTTTTCATCCATCATGTTCCCAATATGCGATAGAGGCTATTGAGCAGTTTGGCATGGTTGGAGGCATCAAAAAGGCGATATGGCGTATTCTGCGCTGTTCTCCTGCAACCGACGGCGGGTATGACCCAGTAAGGTAAATCCTATGGAACGTAATACCCTCTTAGCCATTGCGCTAACGGCAGTAGTTTTATTTAGTTATCAAGCCCTTTTTGCTCCTCCAAAACCGGTCCATAATGATGCCGGGACAAAAAGTGCAGTACAGACTCAAAATACTACAATGCAAGGGCTTACAGCAACATCCATCGCACCTGCAACATCCGCTCCAGGAAGCATAGTAGAATCCACCCCAGAAGATAATAAGAGTGATGATTATAAATTGGAAACCACTCAATCCTATCTTTATTTTACAAACATGGGTGGATCACTCCACAATGTCGAATTTATTGGAAACAATATTTTTCCCCTCACGAATGTTTTAGAATTACACGGAATTAGTAATGACACGTACACAGGTCAAAAAGTGGACGATCAAACGGTCAACTTAATTTATAGTGACAAGAATTGGTTTGTTAAAAAGACGTATGTGATTAAGGACAAAAATTATATTAATGTCAGAATGGAAATTAAAAATTTATCAGGAATTTCCAATCTGACTAATTTTAGCTTTTTAGCTTTTGAAATTGACGAATCTAGATTGGAAATTAATCAGCTTAATGCAGCTTCTTTTCATGGCAAGTCAGCCAATAGTAGAGAAACATCCCTTTTCGAGTATTCTCTTTATGTAAATAATAAGATTACCCGTAAGGGAAGTGCGACGAAATTTAGTGAGAAAAATGATCAAATTGGATCGGGGAGCGTACATTGGGTTGGATTCAGGGACCATTATCACGCCCTCATTGTAAAGCCTGAATTTGACACAAAATCCTATGAAATAAAAGAGGATAACGACAAACAGTTGAGCATTTCAATCACTCCTCAGGAGAAGAATGTGGCGCCAGGGGAGAGCGTTGTTTACGAGTTTAGCGTCTACGCAGGTCCACAAAATCCCTGGTCCATGAAGGGATACAATAAAGGATTTGAAAAGATAGTTGCCTTTAGTAATTTTCCTATTATTGAGTGGATAGCACAGGGCATTTACCATACCATACCCGTTCTTCACGGGATTTTCTTTAAGTCGTGGGGGATTGCTATTATTTTAATTAGTCTCATGATATATGGCATAACCTATCCATTAACAATGCAAAGCATGATGTCTATGCGCAAAATGCAAGAAGTACAGCCTAAAATTGCAGCCCTAAGAGAAAGATTTAAGAATGAGCCTGATAAATTAAATAAGGAAATGATGGAGATTTACCGTCGAGAAAAGATAAATCCCTTTGGTGGTTGTCTGCCATTTCTCATTCAAATGCCATTTTTTATGGCGCTATATCAAATATTATGGAGAGCTCAGTATTTTCAAGGTCAGAGTTTTCTATGGATTAGGGACTTGTCTCAACCTGATCGACTAATAATTTTACCATTTTATTTGCCTTTTTTTGGCAATGAGCTTAATATATTACCTATACTTACAGGAGGCATCATGTTCTTGCAACAAAGAATATCCAGCAAGAGCATGGTTGTGGTAGACGAACAACAAGCCATGCAACAGAAAATGATGATGTATATTTTGCCTGTAATGATGACGTGTATGTTTTATAAATTTGCCAGCTCCTGGGCTATTTACTTTCTAGTGTTCTATATTTTATCTACAGCAACACAATGGAAAATAGCTCAAATGGCTGCTAGCAAGAAATTAGTAAAGAGTTAAATCGCCAATGACGAAGCCAGAGACCAGTGAATTTGAGGGCAACAACTTAGATGATGCCATTAACAAGGCTGTTCAAAAGCTTGGGGTACCTAAAAATAAATTGGATATTAAGATAGTGCGAGAAGAGAAGCGGGGTCTTTTTGGCATGCAAGGAGCAAAATCGGCGAAAATTATGGTAACTGTAAAGTGACCAGTTCCACGTGGAACTGGCTGCTTTTTTGGTGAGGTTAAATGGGAAAAATTATTGCTGTATGTAATCAAAAGGGAGGAACGGGAAAGACGACTACAACTATCAATTTAGCCGCAGCACTGTCTGTCTTAAAAAAGAAGATTCTTATTGTGGACATGGATCCTCAAGGCAACTCTAGCAGCGGCGTGGGGATAAATAAGAACGAGATAAAGGAATCCCTGTACGACATTCTTATCCACCGCATTAAAACCACCCAAGGGTTGCTTCAGACGAGCTATGCCAATCTGAACATCATTCCCTGCAATATCAATTTAACGGGCGCAGAAATAGAGCTAGTAGGAGTACTGTCCAGAGAAACCCGCCTCAAAAAAGCTTTGGAACCTCTTCAAGATAATTATGATTTTATATTTATTGACTCTCCACCGTCACTGGGCATTTTAACACTTAATGCCCTTGTTGCAGCCAATTCAATCCTAGTTCCCATTCAATGTGAATTTTACGCCCTTGAGGGGGTGTCCCAATTGCTTAATACGATAGCCTTGGTCAAGGATGGTCTAAATCCAGATTTGCATATAGAAGGGGTTCTTATGACAATGGCAGATTTTAGAACTAATTTGACCAATGAGGTTATCAATGAGATTAAAAACTATTTCAAAGAAAAAGTATATAAATCTATTATTCCCAGAAACATACGTCTAAGCGAAGCTCCAAGCTTCGGAAAACCAATCAATTTTTACGACAGCGCATCCATAGGATCCCTAAAATATAAAGAACTAGCCGAAGAGTTTTTGCAAGCTAATGTCAATGCAGTGAACAACGGGATTTCAAAATAGTCAAATTGAACATGTCCTTTTGCACGAAGGAGATATCAGAATGGAAAAAAAGGTCTTAGGAAAAGGCTTGTCAGCGCTTATATCAAGTAGACCTTCCGAAGCTACTCATGAGAAAGAAATTTCCAGTCTGGAAATTAATTCTTCCAATAACGTTGCGTATGTTAAAACAATTTCCATTCTGGAAAATAGGTTTCAGCCTAGACAAAATTATGATGAATCCAGATTGGAAGATTTAAAAAATTCAATTAAAGAAAAGGGAGTGCTTCAGCCAATACTAGTTCGTAAACATGAGAATGGTTATGAAGTAGTGGCGGGGGAGAGACGTTTAAGAGCTGCCAAAGCCATTGGACTCCAAGAAGTTCCAGTTATAATTAAAAATGTGACTGACAGGGAGGCGCTGGTATTGGCATTAGTAGAGAACATTCAGCGTGAAGAGTTAAATGCCATTGAAGAAGCCTTAGGGTTTAAGCGTTTGATGGAAGAATTTAATTTTACGCAAGAGGCAGTTGCAGATGCGGTAGGTAAAGACCGTTCTACGGTCACAAATTTATTACGGCTTCTCCGTTTACCAGATGAGATTCAAAAGCAAGTGGCTGAAGCAAAGCTTTCTATGGGGCATGCACGCGCATTGTTGAGCCTCGAAGATGCTGGGATTCAGAAGAAAATGTCCAGAGTCATTATTGAACGAGGTCTTTCTGTTCGTCAAGTCGAAGATCTGGTAAAAAAAGCCCACCAAGGAGAACATGTCATTCACGGGGTGGTAAAACGGCCAATCAACCGAGATATTGAAATTTTAGAAGAAGAATTGAGAAAAATATTAGGGACCAAGGTTTTCATCACCGATAAAAAAGGGAAGGGAAAACTCGTTATTGAATATTATACCCTGGATGATTTGGACCGCATTTTGGGAGTTTTACGCAAATGAGTGCAGAGTCGGCCTTAGTTCTAATAAAGCCCGATGGTATGCAAAAAGGCATTGCCGGAGAGATCATTAGCATCTTTTTGGCCGGGGATCTTAAATTAACAGGCTTAAAATTGGTACAGGTGTCTCCGGATCTCGCTAAAAAGCATTATGGACACTTACGGGAGAAGTCATTCTTTAAGGAAATTGTGGATTACTTGAAGGGAGACCTGCACGCCCATAATCCTGTTGTGGCGATGGTTTTTACCGGCAAGGAGGCCATCCGCAAGTGCCGCGCCATCGCTGGGGCCACCAATCCTGAGGAAGCCAATCCCACATCCGTGCGGGGTAAATATGGGCGGGTGACCACCAAGGGTGTATTTGAAAACGTGGTGCACGTTTCTTCCGATATCAATGAATCTCGTCGGGAAATAGCGCTTTGGTTTAAGAAAAAAGAATTATTATAAATGGGTGTTCATTTGGATCATTCTACATTTAGAGAAGAGGGCATATGATTACAGGCATGACAGGTTTTGGATCCGGAGAAATAACCCTAGGGAGGGTCAAGGGCATTGTGGAGATAAAGTCAGTCAACCATCGCTATCTCGACGTAGCTTTCTATCTTCCTGTAGGATTCTCGTCACTGGAGGATAAAATCCAAAAGATCGTGGCCGCGCATATCAAACGCGGCAGGGTCACGGTATCGGTTAAAATTACCGAAAGGCCGCATACGAATATCATCCTAAACCAGGAAGCCGTTAAACGTTATTTAGATTTTGCCAGCGCCTTGGGGAAAAAGCACCATATCAAGAATGATATTACGGTCGCTGATATTATGAGGCTGCCGGGGGTCGTGGAGGCCAAGGAAGTCTTTGTGCAGCCAGGGGAGATTTGGCCCATCTTAGATAAGTCCTTGCAAAAGGCCGTGGCAGGTCTTGTGATCATGCGCCGGCGGGAGGGTAAGGCCCTGTATGCGGACATCAATGGCCAGCTTAAGCGCATGCTCTTGCAAATCGGCCTCATTAAAAACCGCACCAATGTTCTTCTTAAAGACAGCAAAAGTAAAATGAGCCCGGATGAGTTTTCCTCGTATCAAAAAAGCAATGATATTAACGAAGAAATAGCCCGGCTCGAGCATTATATTGATGAAGCTAAAGTGCTTTTAAAGCAAGCTGAAGGTGCTGGTAAAAAGTTGGATTTTATCGCCCAGGAAATGCAGCGCGAAACCAACACCATCGGCTCCAAGGTGCAGGATAAAATTGTTGCTGCTGCCGTCATTGCCATCAAAAGCAAGGTCGAAAAGATCCGCGAACAATCCAATAATGTTGAATAAAGCACTCTCACTTGCCAAGGCCAAGTTTGTCATTATTTCCGGCCCCTCGGGTTGCGGCAAGACAACCCTGCATAAAGCATTGCTGGCAAGCCCCTTATTCAAAGGGGTTCTGGTCAAATCTATCTCTGCAACCACGAGACTTAAACGACCGGGGGAAAGCCAGGGTAGAGATTATTTGTTTTTAAGCACAGAGATTTTTGAAGAGAGGATCAAAAAAGGCTATTTTCTGGAGTGGGAAAGAGTCTTTGACCACTATTATGGGACACCTAAAGTGCAGGCCCTCAATCTGCTCAAAAAGGGCATTAATGTTCTTTTATGCATTGATGTCAAGGGCGCAAAAACAGTGGCCCAAGAATTTCCGCGCTCGTTGAAGATCTTTATCAAAGCGCCCTCTTTGAAGGTCCTTGGTGCCCGTCTCAAAGCCAGAGGCTCTGAGACCAAGGAAAGCTTGGCAGTACGTTTAAAAATAGCGCGCCAGGAATTAAAAGAGGCCAAACATTATGATCATGTGGTCGTCAATGCAGATTTAAAGGAAGCTCTGAAAAAACTGCAGGAAATCGTGTGCCAGGAATTGGGTGTTTCTGCGGGACAGCTCTGCGGATAGAATTGACAATACCCGTCGAATATGTTATAAAACACGTTTGCTTGCCGTATAGAAATAGAACAACCAGGAGGTAACATGCGTATGGCCTATCAGCCGCTCGAAGAATTATTGCCTAAGGCAAGTATGAGTGTTTATCGTTTGG
>CAZKUL010000131.1:0-7386 GCA_964555945.1 uncultured Planctomycetales bacterium | reverse complement strand
TGCCATGTAGGATTTCCTGTTTTCTTAATAACCAGAGCGCGGCCTTTCCTTTATCCCAATCGACCGGAGGCCGCAATTCGAGGACCTTTTTGCCGGCATGGACCTTAATCAAATTTTGCCTGCGATAGGGCATACAGATTTGATCAAAAATCCTTCTGACTAAAAACTCTTTATCCTGGGCCACCATTCTATAATGCACACTTAGGGTCACTCCTTTGTCCTCGACAAGGATACCCTCAATTTCGGAAAGCTGCGTGATCAATTCATATTTGATCTTCTCCATCATGGATGAAACCTGCAACGAAATAAGACTTTCAAAATGCATGGCGGAGCCTTCGATTTCCCACCCGTGATTTCCGACATAATTAACCCCTTTAATTCCCGCCATTTGTTTAACGTCTCTAAGGGCGCGGCCGCTGATAATGACAACCTGGCAAGAGGGTATCTTGGCCAATCGCTCAATCAAATCCGTATTTTCACTGGATAAGATCGCCTCCGCAGGACTTTGCGCAATTGGCGTCAATGTGCCGTCATAATCAAGAAATAGAATGATGTTCTTGTCTCTCCAACTGCCGAAAATACTGTCCCAGGATTTAGCCAAATTTATCATTTGTCCTCGCACATTGCAGTCCCAATTGAGCGTACAAGGCCCGGCCCTACGGGCGCGCAGACTTTTCCTGAGGGGGTTGGACCCTGAAGAATATATATTGGACCGTGATGCCGATGACCATAATGCCAAGGAATACAAGATTACGAAATGCGACCGTCCCGTGAAAAGCATTCATGATCAATGTGGCTCCCAATAGGGAGGAGATGATGATCAGTGTCCAGTCAAAAACAATGATCATCAGGCACGTGCCGATAATACCTCCCACCACAAAAATCAACCAGGCATACGGCTCTTGTCCGGCGGGGGCTGAAGGAAAAAGGTTCATCAATAAATATCCCCCACCGAGAAAACCTACGCCAAAAACAATCATGAACCACTCAAAAGCAATAGCCAACAAGGCCCCCAGGGAGCCTAAGGCAAGAGCCATGAGTAATGTGGTCCATGGGCCAGTATAGCCCAACGCAGCGCTACATTGCACACCTATGAGAAACCCCACCACACCCACACATATCCAAAAAAGAGGTCGTCCTGCCAGCAGGAGCAACAGCCCTGCTATCAAATCAAATAGGATCATAGGCAACTCCCTGCCGGACCACAAGGTCTGAGCATGCGGGGCTGATAGAAAAAAAGGTCCTAAAAAGAACTTTGAATCTTTCTAAGTACCATACCAGCCGCTTCTTTGTCTGAATCAGGAGCCCCCACCCTCACTTCCACCTTGGTGGATGAATCCCCGATGTGATGGATATCAACCCACATCTCTCTGCCATCACTATAGGTAGCCTTAATTTGTGTTAGATTGTCAGTTTGAGTTTCACTGACAACAGGTAGCCCCAGCGCGTGCAAAGCCGCATGGGTGGCATGGATGGTGGTATCGTAAGGAGCATGAAACTCCTGGGTCAATTTTCCCGACAGCCAGACGGCAGTCCCCGCGCCTCCGGCAACACCAGCCACCAAAGCCAAGCATCCGCATAAATTAAACGACAATAGGCCCATCAGCATCACATGCACGATTCTTCTAACCATATTCTCTCCTTAATCCCTTCAAATGAATTTCGCAATACGATTTACCCTGCATCCAGTATAAAATGGCAGAGATTAAAAACGCATGAATTGAATATTAATTTTGTAAAGGAGCCTCTGTGAAAGATGAAGGAAGGATGACGCGGAAGGTCGTCCCCCGACCTTTCTGACTTTCCACCTCAATATCTCCCTGGTGAAGCTTGGCAATCGTGTAAGCAATATTCAACCCCAGACCGCTGCTGGAGGGATCGGCGTTGGTAAACTCTTCAAAAATCTTTTCCAAATTTTCCGGTGAGATCCCGGGCCCGGCGTCTGTAATAACACTGATGATTTTACCTTTCTGCTGTTCAATCCGCAAATCAATGCACCCCCCCTCGGGGGTAAATTTGATGGCATTGCTAATGATATTAAAAAACAACCGGCGCAAATGCAACCTGTCTCCCATGATCATAGCCGGTGGCGTGATCTCCTGGAGATTCATCCTGATGCCTATGCCTTTGTTGGCGGCCAGCAGACGATTTTGTTCAATGATTTCATTAAAGAATTCCACAAAGTCGAATTGTTCGAATTTAAATACCTCGTGCTGATAACCTAACTTCGTCAACAATAACAAGTCATCGACTGTCTTTAGCACCCGCTGGGATTCTTCCATGATGATCTGCAAGGCCTGCTTGTACTCATGAACGGATCGGTCACGGCGCAACAGCAGATTGGCTTCCCCTTGAATAATGGTCAACGGGGTCTTGAGCTCATGCGCGACATGATAACTGAATTGTTCAATATGTTTAAATGACTTCTCCAGGCGGGCAATCATGTCATTAAAGGAATCTATGAGGGACTCCATTTCCCTATCGAAGTGCTTGCTCCTGATGCGGGCGCTCAGATCCTCCTGAGTTATCTTTTTGGCCAGGTCCGTAATTTCATAGACCGGCTGTAAGAGTCTATTGGCCAGCATCCTTCCAACAAAGTTTGTCAGCAGCAGGATCAAAGGCACACTCAGAGCAATGGAGTATAACCAATTCCGTAATTCCTGCATCAGCGGTGCTTGAGGCACGCCAATTTGAATCAAGTACCGACCTACCACGCGTTGGGCAAAAGGATAGTTGATCACTCTGATAGATGTATTTCCCTCCTTCAATGTCCAAAACATCACTTGACCCAAGGGGGTCTGGATATTGCCTAGAAATAAATCCCGCAGGCGTTTGGTAAAATTAGGAGAGCTAAAGACTTGGCCTGCATCGGCACTGACAAAATTGATGTAATCTTTCGTTAAACTAAGCGACTGGGATTGTTTAATCCACTTCTGGGAGACCTTCCAGCTTTTATACTGCAGGAAACTTTCATTCCTCATCGCCATTGTTTTGTCAACGGCTGCCGGCAGATTTTCCCGCTTTTCCCCCAGGGCATTCAAATAAGACCGTAGGGTAAGGTCAACAGCCTCGGCCTTGATTTTAAGCTGCTGGTCCATTTGCTGCAGAAAGGCATTGGAAATGAGGTAAAAGACACCACTGAAAGCAATGAGAATAAGACCCAGGATGGCCGTATAAAGAATGCTGATTTCGAATTTAATGGAACTGAATAATTTCATGCATGGCTTTTTAGCATATACCCGGACCCGCGCAGCGTATGAATCAATTTCTTCTTAAACCCTTCGTCAATTTTGTTGCGCAGATTACGAATATGAACATCAATGACGTTCGTCATGCTGTCAAACTGTTCATTCCACACATGTTCCGAGATCATGGAACGGCTGATCACCTGGCCGGTATTAAGCATAAAATATTCCAACAGCGCGAATTCCTTGGATGTCAGAATAATCATTCTGCCGGTTCTCTTGACCTCATGATTAAGCTGATTTAATTCCAAATCAGCAACTTTTAAAAGAGAAGTCTTATTGACGGTAGGCCGCCTCAACAATACCTTGACCCTCGCTAACAACTCTTCAAAAGAAAAAGGTTTTGTTAAATAATCGTCCGCCCCGGCATTGAGCCCGGTCACCTTGTCCTTCACCGCTGCACGGGCTGTCAGTATTAAAATGGGGGCGTTAATTTTCTTGGTCCTTAGTTGCCGGCACATCTCAACGCCATCATGTTTAGGCAGCATGATGTCAAAGATCATCAGGTCATAGGTATTAATTTCCGCCAAATATAAACCCTCTTCTCCATCGTACGCCACATCTACCGCAAAATGCTCTTCTTTGAGCCCCCGCGCGATGAAATCGGCGATACGTTTTTCATCCTCCACCACCAAGATACGCATATCCTATTCCTCCCTCAAAATTGGCTTAAAGTGACCTTAGTTTATCGTGCCTGCTCCACATGTACATGGCCTGATTCCTCTTTTTAATGACTTATTTCTCCTTCATGGGTATCCCTTAAGCGGTGCCCACGCGCACCCGACAGCTATTATATATCGGACACGGGATATTTTCGCCGTCGGCTACGGTTTACAGCCAATTTTTTCTAAAGATTCTCTTCATTTGGAAAAAATTGACTATAAAGCCTTGCCGACTTTTGGCGAAAAATCCCTGAATGTGTCCGATATATAATAGCTGTCGGGCGCGCTTCCCAAGACTTAAGTGATCACTGCTGATTTCTCCTTAGAAATACAAATAAAAATGCCCTTGCGTGACGGGGCATAATCTCCCCCGCCCGCCGGGCTTTAAGCTTGAGTTTGCCATCTTGCCATCTGTATTATCTATCTCCCATATACCATGCGTAATTGTGAAACATTTGGAAATTGCTGATAAAACTCTCCCTGCGGTCCGATATAGCCATGACCTGACCTTTTAATGATGACCGCGGTATACCCGCCCCCATGATTGGGCACATTGATGGTATAGGAATTTTGCGCCGGAGGTGCAACCACCCGGTAACCATTGGCAGTATGGAGATAATAGGTGCCATTATCAACATAATAGGTCACCCCATTAACGACCATAGGTTGAAAATCCGAAGGGACTGCGCTGACCACTGCACCAACCGGAGGCTCAGCCACCACATAATTCCCATCCACGTTATTATAATATATCCCATCGTCATAGTAATAGCGGCTGCCACCCACCCAAACGGGATAATACTCATTAGGGTAAAAAATCCCGACGCGAGCACCAAAATGGGGATGGTCATGGTAATGGAAATAGGTATGCATATGCCCCCCACGATCCCCATGATCATGATGATCCCAATCCGCATAGGCATCACCGGAGCCAGCGAAGAGCCGCATCACGGCAAGCATCAGTACGAAATTAAATATATTTTTCATTTTTTCCCTCCTCTAGTTAATACTTAAAAGGATAATTTGTCATGGTCTCCATACCTACGCTAGGTGTAACTTTAACAGGGTGAAGATGAAATTAAGATGAATTAAATATTAATAATGATATTCCAAGGACGTTACCCATGTATAATCATGCTTCTTAAATCCCGGTGGTGGATCACTGTTAAAGTCATCGATATAGCTGATCTTGCAGGACCAGCGCTTATTGATTTGATTGACCAAATCCGTCTCAGACCTTACCCGATAGTCACGAAAATCCTCCAAAGATGGGTACGCGGCCAGATCTTCAGACAAATGGAAATTGGCAATCAAACGTTTATCGAGAAAAAAGCGCGGCACCATAATAGGCTGGCCTGTATCCGGGGTCGTTTCGATGCGGTAGGCCGTGTATTCGTAACCCAAACCTAACTCAGCTTTGCTCTTTAAATCATTGGTATCTGAAAACCAATATCCCACCCCCACTCCCGGAGTGACGCGATAGTAAATATCGGCAAAGTAATCCTCATCGCCTTCCACCATATAATAATCATACCACTTTAAATTCTTACCGAAGCTGGTGGCATAACGGAGCATCCCATAAAATTTCTTGCCATTCATTTTTCCACCTGAAGAAGAATAGGATGAATCAAATTTCATGCTGGCTTCATCGCTGATTGTTTTGCGGTCCACGTCAGCTGAGAACACACCGAGTTGACTCTTGGTATTACCACCCTCCTGCGTATAACCCAGAGTCATGTCCTTTTTCCATAGAACGGCGGGGATGACAACAAGGGGTTGGGGGGTCATGATCCGTGGAGGGGCGTATTTCTCAGGATAGGTTTTGGGTAAATCAATGAATGATTTCGCGATCTTGATCTCTCCCGCTTCCAATGTCTGCAATAAAAGGGAAACGCTGTCTTCACTCACCATAACGCCGCCGATCTTATCTCCATTTTTTAAATAAATCTCCATGGACCACGCGGACGATGCCCACGCCAAACAAAAAAAAATTAAAATCCTGAATGTTCTCATAGTTTTCGCTCATAGCAAACACAGCTTAAAGGGCTGATATGGAGATTTTCCCCTCCCCAAAGGAGACCAGGTAAAGGGCCTCCTGCACCCAGCCAGCGAGCATCACTTGAATCCAGAATCAAATGCCACGATTCGTTAGGATGTTTCCAAACAAGCTCATGGCTCGTCGAATCAAAATTTAAATATATCCTGACTTCGCAATCCTTACGTCGACGCGTTATTTTCAATATCTTTGAGGCATCCTCCACTTTCACCTCCAAAAAAGCATTGATCCCTCCGCAAGACAAGGCGGGTGTGTTTTTCCTTAACTCAATGATGAATTTATAATAATGAAACAGGATTTTATGTTCTTGGGCGTTTAGTTTATCCCATTGAAGTTTGCACCGTTCAAATGTTTGCGGGTCATAGGGGTCGGCAGGTTCCTGTTTCCAGCCAAAGGCCTTAAATTCATTTTTGCGCCCCTGCCTTACCGCCTCAATGAGCCCTTGATCGTGAAAACTCATAAAATATAAAAATGGCGATTTTTCTCCATATTCTTCACCCATAAAAAGCAGAGGGATGAACGGAGAAAACATGACGGCAGCAGCAGCCAGTTTTAGCGCTTCAAAAGAAACGAGGCCGGAGAGCCTCTCACCCTCCAGGCGATTGCCCACCTGATCATGGTTTTGAATGCAGATAACCTGCTGCTGAGGCGGTAATGATCTTTGGAGGGGGCTGCCATGAAAACGTTTGCGAAAACGTGAATAATCCCACGTATAAACAAAACCATTCTTAAAAGCCTTGGCCAATGAGGTCAAGCTCCCAAAATCAGCGTAATAGCCTTGAGACTCCCCTGTCAGCAAGGTATGGAGGCTGTGATGGAAATCATCACTCCATTGGGCATCCATCCCATGACCGCCATCCTTGCGGGGCATTGTCAAGCGCACATCATTTAAATCACTTTCAGCGATCAAATTGAGTTTCTTGCTCTGCTGCATGGAAAGCTTGTCAACCTCCTGGGAGAGGTCGGTCAGAAAATGCTTGGCGCTCATATCAAAAATGCCATGAATAGCATCCAGACGCAAGGCATCCACGTGAAAATAGTCGAACCAGTAGAGGGCGTTAAAAATAAAAAAATTCCTTACCCCATAACTGTACGCCTCATCAAAATTGATCGCAGGTCCCCAAGGAGTTTTATACTTTTCGCTAAAACACGGCATAAAAAGCCCAAGGACATTGCCTTCAGGCCCCAAATGATTGTAGACAACATCTAAAACGACCGCTATCCTTTGGCTATGGGCCGCATCCACCAAGGCCTTAAAGTCATCGGGGCCTCCATAGGAATGTTGCACGGCGAATGGAAAGACACCATCATATCCCCAATTTCTCTGTCCCGGGAATTGGGCCACCGGCATGATCTCGATCGCGTTTATGCCCAATTCCTTTAAGTAATTTAATTTGGAAATGACGCCCCTGAAATTGCCCTC
>CAZKUL010000130.1:0-7468 GCA_964555945.1 uncultured Planctomycetales bacterium | reverse complement strand
CTGCCGCCATTGGTGCTTACTTCCCACTGGTATGTTGGTGTGGGCGTTCCGCTGGCTGCTCCTGTAAAGATGACCGCGGCGGGCGCTGTGACTGTTTGGCTAAGTGGTTGTGTGGTGATGCTAGGTGCAACAGGTGTAGGTGAAACACTAATGGTCGTCGGAATTGTATAAGAATTTGTTAAACCTAAAGCATCCGTTACTGTCAATTTTGCCGTGTAATTTCCCACCGTTGAGTAGACATGGCTCGTAGTTACCCCGCTGCCGGTGGTGCCATCCCCAAAAATCCAGGCATAAGCAACAATGGTGCTGTCAGAATCACTCGATGCGGAACCGTTAAAGTTAACTGTTAACGGCGCCGGGCCTGAACTTGGGCTAGCGGTCGAGCTGGCAACCGGCGGTACAGGAGTTGCAACGTTAATAACTGTTGGGATTGTATATGTATTTGTCAAACCCAATGCATCTGTTACCGTAAGCGCTGCCGTATAACTTCCAGAGGATTGATAAACATGCACCATGGACTCAGCATTTAGTGTTCCAATACCTACGTTCCCATCCCCAAAAACCCAAGAATAATTAGTAATTGTGCTGTCAGAATCTGAAGAAGTTGCTCCATCAAGAACAACCGTCAATGGCGCAGTTCCTGTCGTTGGTGTTGCCGTCGCATGGGCCACTGGTGGCACTGGTGGCGGGAGAACTTGAATGGTCGTCGGAATTGTAAAGGAATTTGTCGCCCCTAAAGCATCTGTCACAGTAAGCACGGCGGTATAATTTCCTGCCGATTGATAGACGTGGCTCGTAATAGCTCCACCACCTGATCCAATGGCACCTGCTCCTATACTGCGCGCTTGGAGACCATCCCCAAAATTCCAGGAATAGCTGGTGATTGTACTATTGGTATCACTGGAGGCAGAACCATTAAAGTTGACAGTCAACGGAGCTGTCCCTGAGGTCGGTGCTGCCGTTGCACTGGCTATCAGGGTGGATGGTGAAACTGTTATAGCTGGCAAATTAAAGGTGGCAGTGGCATTTTGATTATCAGTGACCGTAAGTATCACATTATAGGTCCCTGCCTTTGAATAGTTATGCGTCGCTGTTATTCCATTACCGGTAGTATTATCTCCAAAATTCCAGGCATAAGACGTAATTGTCCCGTTAGAATCACTAGACGCTGAAGCATCAAAGCTTACGGACACAGGGGCTATGCCTGAGCTTGGGCTGGCGGTGGCGCTGGCGGTAATCGGATTTGGTATGTTAAAAGTATAACTGATCGACGGAGATATTTGACCATTAGTCACAGGCCCTGGAAGAGATGCGGCTGTATTTGTCGTATTGTTGGTCAAATCAATCAGTTGATACGATGATAATGTGGCTGAAGTTGTATTGCTAAAATTGAGCATACCTAAATAATATTTCTGCGCAACAGTCGTTGAAGGCAATAGGTCCGTAAAATCAAACACAAAGGTTGCCGGGACAGCCGTGGTTGTACCGTTAAAGGCATAATTGCCGCCATCAAACGCAAGTGCTTCCGAATACCAATTTGCCGCGGGAATGCTTGCCGTTGGTGCGGATGTACCCAAATTCATCAATAACATACCCCGGTCTGTCGTATTAACGGTAAATTTGGCTATCAACTTGGGTGTATAGTTTGGTTTTACGGAAAGCTGATATACTGTATAATCATTAATGGGTGCCGCACGGCTTGAACTTGAAGGACCTCCAGGAATTTGGGAAGTGGGATAAACTGCGTCATAAGCGAGCCAAAAGAACCCTGCATTCATGCCATAATTATTTGAGTTTCCCCATTGATTGGCAATCTTAAAAGCTCCAGTTCCTGTAACGCTGCCAAATTTCCATTGAAGCGTATCATCATAACCCACAATGTTCATGGAATGGTCCAACGAACCCGTGGACTGATAAGCCACATGTTGACCTACAATGGAAGGATTGGCCGTGTCCTGGGTCACGGTTGTATACTGCCAATCAAATCCCATTTGGGGATCGGTGGTGTCAAATGTCACTATATAACCATTATTCAGCAATTGTTTAATAAGCGTGATCCATGTGCTGATGTCTGATGCGCTGGTGCTTGCGCTTTGGACATATTGTACCGGATTGGCGCGCACGGAAAGTGCATTTTGCCAATCACTGGTATTGAGGTCCCAGGCTAAATAATTATTATCGTAGGGAAATTGGGCCCATGTGACTGCTCCATTTTGGGCCAAAAGGTCATCATTGGTACTAGCATTGCTTCCATTATCTCCCCCGTAGTTCATCATATTATAGGTCCACTTAGGAGAGAAAATATGAGTGGTATCGCCGTTGCTTACGGTCAAGCCCTTGGACATGGCATTCATATAGGTCAATTGATAATAAGTCGTTGAGAAAGCTGCGCAGGAACCTATGGACCCCTGATTTCCAATGGGCGGGAACCATGGTTCTTTACTATTATCTACCGCTGCGGGCAAAGTGACTAATCCTGCCTGCCCGGCGGGTAAAGATGCTGCATGCGCCAACAAATGATCAGTCGTTATGGGCTGAGGTGTTGCCGCGCCAAAATCATTTACTGATTCAATATCCTGACCGTCAGGCGCAGCGACAATTTGGTCAAGCGTGCGCAGTTTTGCCCTTGCTCTTTCCATATTAATACGGCTTAGCCCTAAATGGTTGAGATGGACGCCCTTAATACGAAAATGTGTTTTATGAAATTTGACTAATTGCGCAGGAGTAAGCGGGATTGCACCATGCCCCGGACGGGCTGGGGGCACTTGACCCACGGAATTAGGTAAATAAGCAAAAGTAGTGGCAGCCAGAAAGATACTCACAATCATTACGTGTATTTTATTTAGCTTTTTTTTCATATTTCCCTTCCGTTGTCAAAGTCCATTATACAAATAAAAATCCTCAAAGCTTGCTCATCCTTTTATACAGCCGAGCAAACATTTGGGATTTCGATTTTTATGTAGAAGTTTCCCAATATGCAGCTCGACTGCCCTGCCATGCACCGTGGTCCATGGTTTAGGCTCGATCCTTTGCGTCATCAGCTTTCACTGATTTTGCCACTATCTAAAGTGTGCCACATAAAGCTATTTTGTCAAGGGAGAAGAAGGGCGCAATTGGCCTTTCAGAATCTTGCAGATGCGTTCGTAATCGAGGGTCGTACCGAGGACCTTTATTTTTTGCACATCAGCCCTGGCCTTGTCATACTCTTTGAGATACCCATACGTTGTCGCACGCCCAAAATAGGCTTTGAGCTCCGTGGGGTCATTGTCAATGGCCCTGTTGTAAAGGCCAAGAGCTTCCTTCAAATGACCTTCCTGAAGATAACTCGCGGCCAGATTGCTAAGAGCATATTTTGTTTTGGGATCGATGGCTACGGCCGTTTTGAAATCGATCAAGGCCTTTTTATATTTTCCCTGCGCGATATATGCTGAACCACGGCCGATGTAGGCCCTAGCCTTATGGGGAGATTTATGGACGGTATCATTCCATAAGGTCAGCTCATCTTTCCAAACCGTATTTCTGTGAAACGTCAAGATGGCGAAACATGCAAGAATGATGGCTGCAATGATATTTGATTGCTTTGTCTGGGATGATTGCCGGTAAATCAAGGCTGTAACAAAGAATGTAAAACCGACGCTGGCCAGATATACCCGATATTCAGCGATGACATGCCCAATGGGAATGAAACTCGACTCCACGCTTAAAGCGATAAAAAACCATACAATCCCAAATGAAATCATGCGCTGGGTTTTGTAAGTTAACCACGCCACAGCTAAAAGACCAATCAGAAAGGTCGCTGCAAGTAATGTCGATTTATCTACTTGTTTTGATATCGGATAATCGTAATCAAAATTCTGGCGGATGGGCAAAAACATGAGTCTCACATAGGTGCAGACAACCTTTAATTCTGTCAAAAAATAGGACTTGCGCCCGATGCTGTGGCCGGCCCTGGTGATGTCTGAATAATTGCCAATCTTTTGCGTAGCTGCGATATGGGCCACACCGATGGAATCCGACGGAGTTTTTAACAGCTGTACCGGGACAATGAGCACGATGATAAAAAAGGGAAGTAAACGCCTGCAACGCGGCCACCAAGATTCACCGACTGAATTTAAAAAATAAAAATCATACAAGCCAAGCATGAGCGGCAGCGTCACCACGAATTCTTTACAAAACATGGCTGCTACGGCCATGATCATTGAACAGAAATAATAAAGTTTTGTTGTCCCGTCATTGCGAGCGACCGTAGGGAGCGAAGCAATCTCGACATAATTGGTCATTCTTGTAGGGATTGCTTCGCTTCGCTCGCAATGACGGACATAGAAATATATGGATGCCAGGTAAAGAAAACTCCCCATCAAGACAAAACGCTGCGTAATAAAATTGACCGGTTCCGTCGCAATGGGATGACACAAGAACAGCAACGATGCAAAAACCGCGGGCCAATCCATTAAATGGGGACGTCTACCAATTAATTTTAATTGGTAGACGTCCCCATTTAATCTCAAGGTGGATTTTACCAATAGATAGACTAGAAAGGCATTAAAACAATGAATAAGGAGATTGATGACCCGAAAACCAGGCGCATATAGGCCGCACCAATTGTAATTTATGGCAAAACTCAAACCCACTAAGAACCGCGAGTTAAAAATGTGAAAAATATTGGGTATATCAATGGTCCTTATGGCTTCGTCATTTTCGATGGCATTATGGTCATCAAAACAAAAAGACGTGCTATGCAAGGGAACAAAATACAAGGCAAGACCGCATCCCATGAGCGCGACAAATACCCACACGTTAAAGAAACTGTAGGACTCATTTTTCATGGTGAAAGTATGGCATATTTACGAATACACAGCAATATGCATTATCGATTTGAAATGAAATTAACACTAATTAAGAATAAAAATGGCAGGCATGAGTAGGATTTAGTTTGAATTTAATGATCAAAAATTGAAGACACTTCCCCTACTTTAAATTTCGAGTCAAAACTAGCCTCTACTTCTCCTTGCTTGAGATTGGGGTTAAACGTAGATTCAACTTCCCCATCCTTGAGCCCTGAATTAAAGGTAGTCTCTACTTCTCCCTCTTTAAGGCCGCTGTTAAAAGTCGATTCAACTTCTCCTGTCGTAAGACCAGGATCAAATGTTGATTCCACATCACCGTCTTTTAGCCCCGGATTAAAAGTTGACTCGACTTCTCCTTCTTTAAGACCATTATTGAAAGTTTTCTCCACAACGCCAACGGCAATACCGGCATCTCCGAGGGAAGAACCCTGTCCCGTAGAAGAGGTTTGCGCGAGACATGCTCCCATCAGACTTAACGAAATAATTAAAAAACCAACCATCGCTCTCATCAATTTTTTCCCATGTAATAACCTATAATTAGTATACCACTATATTCCATACGTTGCCTTTAATTGTGAAATCTCCGGTGGGAAATCTCCGGAAACGGATAATAAAGTTCGCCCTGTGGCCCTAAATAAGCATTGCCCCAGGTCTCGTTAATGTTTATTTCACGGTTAATTAATGTTCTAAACATCATAATAATTTTTAACGTAAAGCGGTTTAATTCCTAAGAAGGAATAACAAAAGGAGAAAAAATGAGAAGATTTATTTATGGTTTAGTGTGCATGGTGGGGATCGTTGGTATTCAAGGATGTTTCTGGCATTCGACCACCGAGCGGGATGTTGTACCGGTAGCTTCACCAAGCAGTTCTACGGTCGTGACTCCACAAGGGACAACGACCACAACCACGACCCAATAGTCCTACCGGAAAAAAAATTTCTCCCTGACTTCGTCATCGGTCGGACACAAGATCCGACCCTACGCAAATGGAAATTCCATTTTTGCCATTTTTATGCAAAAATTCCGTAAATTTTCTTAGATTGACGAAGTCAGGAAGGAAATCGAAGGTCAAGGTATTACTATTTGTGACGCAAATTATCCATTAAATCCCTTTGTTGCTGCTTTTGCATTTCCTGCCGTTCTTTTGAATTTTCTATTTGGATCTCTTCCTGCTGATGCTCATCCTGTTGCTTTTGAATCGCGTCCTGCTCTTTTTCTTTCATATCAGCCTGGGCCTGTTTCGAACGGTCTTGGAGTCCAAAGATTGTTCCCATTTGGTCCTGAAAATGATGAACTCCTGAATTGAGACCATTCTGCAAATTATCTAACAGGGCGCCAAAATAGTCATGACTGTCCGTATTCTGGGTGGAAGAAGGTGCGAAGTCTGTGGTGTGGGTCACATTACTCTCAGCCATGACTAAACCGCCGCTCAGTAAGCTCACTGTAAAACAAAGTAACAAAATCACCAGAATCTTTCGTTCGTTCATGCCTGTGTCTCTTAATTTCTTGATGGTTGACGTTAAAACTGTGATAGGGAAAGGATAACACATATTACGGAATTGTCAAATTGACGAGCTGGAAGAAACGGTTAAGTCATTATATCACAATAGCTTATGTATTTATTAGTAAGGGGATGGCACGGGCCGACACTAGGTCGGCCCCTACGAAGATATAGAATTTTCTCAAAGCTCTCTTTTACTCTCCATCAATGCCGCGATAAAGGCATCAGCGGTCATGACTGTTGCTTGTGTTACGAAAACCTTCTCCGTAAGAACGCGGTGGACCTCCGAATCACCGTCGAAACAGGCATCTTTGATGACCACGCATCGAAAATCCAGGTCAAAGGCCCGCCTTAAGGTGGAGAGAACGATGCCACTGGTCGAAATTCCAAAGAGCACCAGATTCTTAATCCCCCGGGAACGTAAAATCAGGTGGAGCTGGTTTTCCGAGAAGGCGCCTACGCGCTGTTTATAGACCACAAGGTCCGCGGGCCGCGCGATCGAACTGTGGAACTCTGCGGAAGGTGTCCCCACAACGAAAAGATCGTTTTGCTTCACCCGCTTAAATGGCGTGTCCACATCCGAAATTTCAGGATGTCCCGGCGAGAATCCCAGCCCCACATGGATGATCTGAAATTCCTGCTCTCGGGCACAGGCGAGGACTTTGGAAGCATTAGGGACAATGGCCTCCGCTCCCGGGACAAATCCAAAAATTCTCTTTTGGAAATCAAGTGTCAACAAAGCTGTATTTTTATGATCAAGTATCATCGTTGTCTGCCTTTCTTTTTTTTCAAAGGACACGGAGTCCTCCTAACGAATATTATCTTCTGTTTCTTCGGTGACTTTAGCGACCTGTTGGATCTCAGCGGTGAGCCGGGTTTTCTTCCAATCGCCTTTGGCAAACCACGCCACGGACACAATAGAAACAATAACATTGGTCACTGGAAAAGACCACCATAATCCGGCCGAGTGTAAATGGGTATGCTTGGAGAGAACATAGGCAAACGGAAACTGGATCATCCATTGGGAGACCAGGGCGATCACCATGGCCACCAGCATATTGCCCGACGCACGAAATGCCGAAACGATGCATAATTGCACGCCGATACCTCCCCATGCCA
>CAZKUL010000129.1:0-7525 GCA_964555945.1 uncultured Planctomycetales bacterium | reverse complement strand
CCCCTTTAAGCCGAACGACCTTCCTGCCGCTAAAAGCTTTTTCCTTAAGCATGCGTGAAAGCTCTGCTTGCGCAAGCGAATGCTGCCCCTTGCGTTTACCGGCAAAAATATGCTCTGCTTGGGGTGCGTATTTTAAAAGATCACTATCTACCAGATAATCATAAAACACACAGTCTGCGGCTTCGAGCGCTTTAACCCCCTTGACTGTTATTAACTCGCGATCTCCGGGGCCTGCGCCGACGAGGGTGACCTTGCCATAGTGCCGGCGATTATCAATGGGTTTAAATAAATTCTCCAATTCAACATCATTGCGACGACCCACCACGGCCAATTGCCCCTGCAGGGGCATGCCTTCCCATGGGAAAATATCCTTTATTTCAGATTGGAGGCCCAGTCTTTGAAGGGCACAGGCCGCAACCACAATACCATCCACATGGCCATCCTTGACCAATTGCAACCGTTCATTGACCGTGCCACGGATATTGACGATGGTCACATCGGGGCGCAGGCTCAGGATTTGCTCTTGGCGTAATACACTGCTGGTACCCACCTTAGCGTGAACAGGCAAATCTTTCCAATGGACGCGGCCGGCCCAGGCATCTTTGTCCTCTAAACTTCGCGTTAATGCAAAGATCTTCAAATTTTCATGGAGCGTTTGCGGCAGGTCTTTGGCGCTGTGGACGGCGATGTCTGCTTTTCCTTCAAGGAGCGCGCGATCGATGGCGTCCGTAAAGAAATCATCGCTGCTGCCGGTCAACGGCGTGTCCTTATCCTTGTCACCGGTTGTTTCGCATGTGATCAATGTGAAATCAAAGCCAACGCCCTTGGCTTTTAATTCCTGGATGACTTCATCAACCTGGACCAAAGCCAGCGGGCTCCCGCGGGAAGCTATTTTTAGGGGTAAATTCATGGCCATTATTATACAGGAATGGGATTACCAGACCAAAGATTAAATAAAAACGTAGCGGTCAACCACATATTGGGAAAAAGGGAATGCGCAGGTGAAAGCCGGTGATACGGCGTTAAGGACATGCGTGCTTTTAGCGTCTCCTTCCACCACAAAATCCTGGACAAGACTAAGTGTTGTTGTGTCCAGCAATTGCGCCCTGATGCCAGGCTTGGTCCATTCGGTAAATCCCGCGGGATCGATGTATTTGACCATGGAGAGGGCCAGGGAAATAAAGTATTTCTTTTGGTATTTACGCATTTCCTCATGGGCCAGTGAACGGAATTTGAAAGCGTTGGTTACATATAATTTAGATTCGTGATACAAGACTTCAGCCGCTTCAGAGAATGAAAATGGGCTGTGCCTGTTATAATTCTCCCTCCAAAGTGCCGGAATGGCCGTGGGGCCGATTTTAATATCACCTGTCACTGTTTTAGTAAAATGAACGCCCAGGAAGGGATTATTTAAATTAGGTACGGGGTAGATATTCACATTAATATCGGTTTTATTCTTAGTGTATTTGAGATAAAGCCCTTTAAAAGGGACCATGGTGTATTTTTTACCAAAACCAAAATCTTGCGCCACTTTGTCGGCGTATAGCCCTGCGCAATTGACGATTTTAGACCCTTGAAAATCGCCCTGATTTGTTTGGATGATATCCAGGGAATGTCCCAGATATTTGGTATTGTATGAAAATTCAACACCGGCTTGGCTCAAGTCTTTTCTAAGAGTGCTGCAAACTTCTTTAGGGTCAATACTAGCAGTATCCGGAGAATATAAGGCGCGCCTAAAAGTCTTTACGTTGGGATCGATATCAAAAACTTGTGCTTCGTCAATCAGAAGGACATTGGAACCATTGCGTTTGCCGCGGCGATAAAGCTCTTGTAATTGGCCTAATTCATATTCATTTTGGGCCACCACGATCTTACCGCATTGGTTGATCTCTAGCCCCTTGTCTCTCACATAGGCTTTCATGGCCCTATTGCCAGCCACGGTAAATTGGGCTTTAAGACTGTCAGCCGTGTAGTAAAAGCCTGAATGCAACACACCGCTGTTGCGGCCGGAGGCATGTTGCGCCTCGCTGGGTTCCTTGTCTAGGATCAAAATACGTGCACCCGCTTGCCTCTTTTTAATGGCATGGGCCACCGTCAATCCAATGACGCCGGAACCTATAATGATAAAATCATATATTTTCATATATTCCCTGAAATTTGTTAAAATGAAGATTGAATTATAACATTAACCTTGGAGGAATCTATGAATAAAATTACAATATTACTTACCATTGTCATAACGGCGATGAGCTTTAGTCTTGGTGCGACCATGCAAAGTAAAGCCGCTTCCCAAACTTTTCCGGGAGTGTTGCCCTTTATTACCAGCAATGACCGTGTGGGATTCTTTGACCAAACCAGCGGCCGTGTGTATGTATACGATAGCAATATTAAGCAATGTTTATTTATCGGCCAAATCGATAAATTGGGCCAACCTATTAATGTCTTAACGTCAAATCCCACGGACACATTAACGCGATGAACACCAACCACCCTTTTACCATGATTGTCAAACCAGGGCATTACGTGTGGTGCACCTGTGGCGAATCCAAAAAGCAGCCTTTTTGTGATGGTTCACACGGGCCCACGGGCATGAGACCCCTATTTGTGGAAATTACGGAAGAAAAAGAAATCGCATGGTGCGGGTGCAAAACGAGCGCTAAGAAACCTTTTTGTGATGGCTCTCATCAGAAGCTTGCTCAGGAATGATTTATGTATTCCATTTCTGTTTAAAATAGGCGACGGTCAGTTTTAGGCCATCTTCAAAATTAACCAGCGGTTTGTAATTGAGTTTTTGGCTGATTTTGGAAATATCTGCACTCGTTTTGAAGATGTCTCCCGGCCGGATAGGCAAAAATCTTGGTTGGATATTTTTACCCATAATGACGTTGAGAACCGAGATCAATTTTAAAATAGAATTTTCTTGGCCGTAAGCCACATTAAAAACTTCGTGTTTAATGCCAGGAGTGGTGGCTGCAAGAATATTGGCTGAAATTACGTTTTGGATATAGGTAAAATTCCTCGATTGTTCACCATTTCCGAATACAGGCGGCTGTTCATTGTTTAGCAGGCATTGGATAAATTTGGGCACGACCACCGCATATGCGTCATCCAAGGCCTGTTTGGGACCAAACACATTAAAATAGCGAAGGCAAACTGTTTCAACGCCAAAGAATTCTGCAAAGATCCGGCAATAGTACTCCCCTGCCAATTTGCTTAAAGCATAAGGAGAAATCAATAACGGTAAATGTTCTTCTTTTTGGGGGAATTGTTCGGTATTGCCGTAAATGGAACTGGATGAAGCAAGAACGAAGCGTTGGATCCGGTGTTTGGAGCAGGCCTGTAAAACAGTTAAAACACCATCAATATTGACTTTGTTGAAACTAAAGGGGTCCTCAAAAGACTTTGGTACAGAAGGCAACGCTGCCTGGTGCAAAACATAATCAATACCCTGGCAGGCGCTGTCACAATCAGCCGGGTTGGTGATGTCTCCCCAAATCATACCAAATTTGTCTTTCCCAAGCGTGCGGGCAAAATCAAGATTTTCCTGCTTGCCGGAGTAAAAATTGTCCAGGACCCTGACATAATGGCCTTCATTGATCAAATGTTCCGCAATACTGGAACCTATAAACCCGGCCCCTCCAGTGATCAAATACCTGCCCATTGATGTCCTAGTTAGAATTCTAAACCAAGTTTTGCTCCAATTTCAGTGGAGCTGTTTTGCGGAACATAGATGTTGGGAAGATAATATTCGGTACCTTCAAAATTAAAAGGATCACTGCCCGCAACCTTCGATTGATTGATATGCCAATAGCGAAAATAAGGTTCAAGGATAATCTTGAAACGCTGCCATTCTTTGATGAATTTGACTGAACCTCTGATTCCATATCCACTATTTTGAACGTTGGTGACATTACCAACAGAATAATTACCAAGAAAGGGGTCGCTATATCGAACATTTCCAATAAAGTTCGTTACGTTCCCCTGGATTAAAAAATCATATTCCAGATTAGCGTCCATGGCCCATTCCTTATTCAATGGAGTCATTATATCGAAGCCCACAGGAATGTAAGCATACTGGGTTTTTGAATTATAACCCAATGGTTTATCATCATAAAAAGCATTAAAATAGTAACGGTAACCAAAACCAAAATAAGGGGTCAGTTCAATCGTCTTTAAATTAAAGTCCTTGCCGATAAGGACCCTTGCCTCCAACAGATAATTTGGGATGCCGTTAAATTTATCAGGGATTATCGGAACGTTGCCAGGATTTTGAATGATTCCCCCTGTATCATTGGAACCACCACTATAATTGACATGGCCGTAAGCAAAAGTGCCTTCAAGGCGATACACATTAGTCAGTGTTGAATTTAATGCATTGCCTTGGGCAGGACGATAGGTAAAAACTCCATTGATCCCATACATGGCCCCTGATTCCTTGAGTCCAATTGAAGGTTGACGAAAAGTGATTCCCGATATTTCAGGGGCAAGTTCAAATTCCATGACACGGGTTTTATCAGGTTCAGGTATGATAGGTTGCAACGTCAAATTTGGCGTGGAAGATTTGCGGGGAGAAGCACTTCCTTCGACTTGGTCTAATTGTTGATTTACAATTTCTTGATGCTCTTGGGAGGGGGTATCTGTGACTTCACAGACATCATTCCAACTGATGCCTCCCTTTTGTTGTAAATGCCCATCAACGCAATCCATTTCTTTTTGGATGACTAAAGCACGGTCGCTTACCGATTGGGCAAAGGTCGTTGATGAAAGAATCAACAAAGAGACAGTCGCAATTATCTGGAATAGGAGCACATTTATATTTTGAGAGAGATTGCAGAAAAAACAAGTGAAAAGCCAAAAATTATTAGGGGCGGGTATAATCGTCTTGAATGCGGATGATATCATCTTCCGCCAGATATTCACCGCAAGCAACCTCAATGAATACTAAAGGATGGTCAAAGGGATTTCCCATGCGATGCACAGCGCCCAAAGGAACATCAATCACGGTCCCCGGACTAACAGGGATTTCTACATCATTCACGATCGCCAAACCTTGGCCATGAACAACAATCCATTTTTCAGACCGGAATTGATGCTTTTGAAGGCTAAGACGCCCCTTGGGATTGACTTCAATGCGTTTGACCCATACCCCATTTTCCTGGTGGAATTTTTGGTACTTACCCCATGGACGTGTCGATTCTTCTAAATATTTCATAAAGTCATCCTCTATTTGTGAATAAGAAAGATAGCACTATCCGAAAGAAGATTGTGTAGAAAGGCAATTTCTTTTTGCCCTGCAATGCCGCATTCACGGTCAATGCCAATGGCGCGCTCAGCACAGAAATGACGAAAGTCTTTGATGCTCAAAAAGCGCAGGTTCGGTGTATTATACCACTTATAAGGAAGGCCCTTGGTGACCGGCACCTGTCCTAAGAAGAAGATCTGTAAACGTGCATTTAAATTACAGAAATTTGGAATACCAACGATGGCCTTCTTCCCAACCCTTAGGGCCTCCGCAATAACCTTTTCAGGATTTAATACCTCTTGTAAACTTTCATTAAGGATCACATAGTCAAATCGTTTATCAGCATAATCAGCCAGGCCGGAATCAATATCTCCATGGGAAACACTCACTCCCCGCTCAACACACTTATAGATCGCCTTTTCATCAATTTCAATGCCTGCCGCACGACAATTCTTTTCCTTCATGACCAAAGACAATAACTCTCCGTCACCACAACCTAAATCCAGCACACGGCTGTTGGGCTCAATCATTTCGAGTATGTATTTGTGATCTATACGCATTAGTTCTTTAAGAGATTGCTTCGGTCCTCTTACCGGACACTCACAGGTGTTCGTCGCTTCGCTTCTCGCAATGACGGTCTTTTCTAGCCACATTATTTAGAAAATTCGACACCAATTTTGACTGCCCATCAATTTCTACCAGAAACGAGTCATGTCCATAACTGGTGGCGATTTCAATAAAAGAGACATCGACGTCATTGGCTTTCATGGCCTTAACGATATCTTTGGATTGGTAAGACGGATATAGCCAATCAGAGGTAAAGGTGATTATTAAGAACTTTGTTTTGATACCCTTAAATGCCCCCACCAAATCCGTATCTTCAGAGAGGTCAAAATAATCCAGTGCCTTGGATAAATACAAATAGCTGTTGGCATCAAAGCGCTGCACAAAGCTGGCTCCCCGGTATTTGAGATAGGACTCCACTTCAAAATCATGGGAAAAGTCATAGCCGACCTTTTCTTTGCCCTGCAATTTGCGGCCAAACTTCTCTTCCATGGATTTTTCGCTCATATAAGTTATATGGCCAATCATTCGGGAAACGGACATTCCTTGTGCGGGTAATTCTTTCCCGTAATAATCGCCTTTGTTCCAATGTGGATCGGACATGATGGCCTGGCGGGCAACTTCATGCAAGGCGATTTGCTGGGCTGTATGCTTATAATTTGTCGCAATTAAAATGGCTGACTGGAGCGTGTCAGGAAAGCGTACCGACCATTCCAAAGCCATGAGTCCACCCATGGAACCGCCTGAAGCAGCCAGTAATTTCTTGATGCCGAGATGGTCTATTAAATATTTTTGGGAGATGATCATATCCTCGATGGTAATGACCGGGAAACTCAGGCCATACGGCTTGCCTGTGGCAGGGTTTATGGAAGATGGTCCTGTGGAGCCTTTACAGCCTCCAATCACATTCGCGCAGATGATAAAGTACTTCTCCGTGTCAAAAGCACGCTTAGGCCCTATCATGGGGTCCCACCAGCCTGGAGTTTTAGCCTCCTTATGCCATCCCGCCGCGTGCGCATCACCTGTTAAAGCGTGAAAGATCAAAATAGCGTTGCTCTTATCCGCATTTAATCGGCCATAAGTCTCATAGGCCAGGGTCACGGGCCCAAGTTTGGTGCCGCTTTTCAATACAAGCTCATGGGGTGGATTCGCAAATGTGAAGTATTGGGTTTCGACGTATTGGGGATCAATCATAATTATTCGTCAATATGTCCAAGGCGACAACGAGAGCCCTTGCGAGGTGAAGGCGAATGCTTACTTGAGGGGCTAAGCAATCTCTGTAAGAATATCAAATTTGGTCGAGATTGCTTCGGTCTTCTTACCGGACACTCACCGTTGTTCGTCACTTCGCTTCTCGCAAAGACGCTTTCTTACGCATAACGGAACATGGCTTCAATGGTTTTTAATGCCCTCAGGCGTGTGGCTTCATCCAAGATGACCCGGTCCCTGAGTAAGGGTTTTTTTAGGGCCCGTAAAATATTTTCAAGAGTATTAGATTTCATATATTTGCACATGGTGCATGAACCTACCAATTGCTTATCAGGAAATTCAGACTGCAACCGGGCAGAAAGTCCGCACTCGGTAAGCATTAAAAATTGCTTGGAAGATGTTTCCTTCATATAACCCAGCATTTGCTCTGTACTGCCCACAAAATCAGAGTTATCTACGATGGCAGAATTACATTCTGGATGACTGACAATTTTGGCATCAGGATATTCA